>CAZBGF010000323.1:0-2921 GCA_964491255.1 uncultured Verrucomicrobiota bacterium | reverse complement strand
TCCACCTTGATCCCGCCGGTTAATCCATAAATGGTAATAGTCCTTGTCTGTGTACCCTCTCTGTTCTTAATATTAACATTCGTTACGCCGGCACCGCTGGCAAGTCCACCGTCCGTCTTGAACGTCACCGATGCGTTATTCGCGAAATTCACATCCAATGAATTCGTCACAACACTGCTGATATATATTCCAGCCTGGTTAGTCACACAGAATGTGGACCCCGTAAAATCGGAACCAGAGGCTGTATCCTTATAACAGCTGAAAGTCACTTCTTCTTTATGGGTAATGGCCCACTGCCGCGCGAACGAGAGTGTATTTCGAACGCTGGCAACAGTGCTCCTCATGCCAAAGCCGCGTCCCATGCCGATGAACGCCGGAATCGAGATTGAAACAATAATGGCCATGATAACCATGACCGCCATGAGTTCAATCAGGGTCATGCCCGCTTTTTTCACAGTTTTCTCCTTCAGTCTATCCCTGGTATCTATTAAACCATCCTAAGATAATTTTTTGACAGAATGAACAAAATGGACAGAATAATACGGGAGAAAAGCAGAAAAAAATCTGCCTACCCGCCTGCCACTTGCATAGCGACGTGGCCATAGTCCCGCTACTAAATCCGCAAATTTAGTAGCGGAACGAAGGCTGGGTTCATTCTGTCAAAATTCTTAAAAACTTCGCGTTCTCTGCGTCTCTGCCTGCCCGAAATGCTGCGCATATAGCTGCAGGCGGGCGAGAGAAATATCTTTCTTTCCGTGAGCGCAAAGATAAAGGGCACGAGATACGAGCGTTCGCGAAACCCGGGTCAGCCCCGCATTTCACAGGATTTCATCCCAGGAATGAATTGCAATGCTGTTTGTAATATAAATATTGGTCGTGCCGCCGAACGACGCCGCACCAGCTTCGATTCCCTTTACATAATAATTGGAACAGGAATAAGAAATATTTGTCTCTCCGCTGAACTGGTTGGAATAGGAGTTAGTGAAACAGACGCCTATATTGATATCAGCATTCTGATCCATGCAGATAAAGTAGGGCACACCCCAGGGATCCACATAATTCCCGTAACTGTCCATGGAATTAGTCTGAAAGGAAAGAAAGATTCTCCGGCGCGAATTAGTTGTCAGTGCCCCGATAATTTTATAATTGTTCGTGAAATACATTTTATCTACAGAATCCTGCTGAGCAGGCCATTTACCATATTCACTGCGATAAGCCTTAAGCGCAAGCATAATACTCCGCGTTTCCACCATTGCCTGTTTTTTTTTAGCGCGTTCCCTGGCCCCCAAGATGACTGGGTACAGCATGCCAAGCAGAATCGCGATAACAGACATAACTACCATCAACTCAATCAGAGTGAAGGATTTTTTCTGTCCGTTGTTCATTATCCGCCTGCCCTGCCTGCCCTGAGCGCAGTCGAAGGGAGCTTGCCTGCAGTGAGCCTGATGTAATCCCTGAGCCAGTCGAATGGGTCGAACCTGTCGAATGGGTTGTTTGTGGTTCTCATTCATAATTCATAGTTCGCAACTCACGAACATCATATCCGGATATTTTTTTCATTCTTCATTCTTTCCTGCAACGAACCACGGACAACTGACCACTGACTATTAACAACTACTCCCAACTCTTTATGTCATCGTCTGTATCGCTGTCACGGTCAGGCCCGACAGACCACACGATCACGGACCGGTATATACCCTCACTGCCAATTTCATTGTTATAGTTCTTGTCAAATTTCACGCGATACACCTGCCAGTCTTCATTGCCATCCGGATCATACTTCCACGGATCGCAGGCGGTATCAGCTGTAGCGCCATCAGGGACTGCTTCAAACTCGAAAAATGCTATCCCGTCCGGGTTACCAGACCCAGAGTCACCCCGCAAAATTTTGTACAGATTATTGCCGGCGTCGAGTTTCATTTCACCTTCACTGGAAACATCTGACGGCCAGACTTTATAATGGTTCAGGTATTCCTTGAAAGCGGTTTCGAGATTCTTAACAGTAGCCTTGGCCTTGGATCTTTTCGCATTCTCACGCGCCGATTGATAACCGGGGATAATCAATCCCATCAGGATGGTAATAATGGCAATTACAACCAATAATTCAATTAACGTGAAAGCATGATAAGAGTCACCCGCGCGTATCATTTTCAGCTTCATAATTCTAACCAAAGATATTTTGAATTTTTTTTGACAGGATAAACAAGATAAAACAGGATAGACTGAATTGAAAGAATAATTGCGAAATAATATCCTCTTCACATCGATAACAAACCTGTTTGCCAAATCTGATCCCGAGCATTCGGGGTCAGATTTGATAAACATCGTGTTTAATCCTGATCATCCTGTAATCCTGTCTAAAATTCTTCGCTTTCATAAACAGTTGAACGCTAAAGCTACGCTTTTTTCCGCTTAATCTGGACGTGAGTGGCGACACCACCTTCTCATCCATGCATTTCAGTTTTTCCATATATTGGTTGGCGACAATATGTATGTAATGCCATCAGGACACTCATACCACCATTGCTGGTTTGAAGGAGAAATGGCTTCCGCACTGTTGATAGGATTGCCCTTCAAACCCGTAGAAGCAAGGACAGATATCCGTTCCCCGGTACTTCTCAACGTTACATCTTTCATGTGTAAAGCGAATTCGTCGGGATCATCATCATACGATTGGGGCCTATACACGAGATAACAGATTGTAATCTCTGGAAACTCGATAAACGGCGCCTCTCCCCTTTCCAGCGGACCAAGCATTAGCGGATATGTAAGCCGATAATTCACCTCAACTTTTTTCCCGCTATAGCTATACGGCAGTTGTACAACACCATAATCAAGGTACTCAACAGGGAGTGTTGTCCATCCGTCGATTACACGGGAAACCGTACCGGTTTCACAAAGATCCACATAGGTAATGGGAC
>CAZBGF010000322.1:0-2954 GCA_964491255.1 uncultured Verrucomicrobiota bacterium | reverse complement strand
TTCTGGGAATTCTTTTCTCGGCTGTATTCGCCGCGGTTACTATTTATACAACCAACAGACACAATCTGGGGCTTACAGCCAGCCAGATTCCTGTGCTTCCCTATTTATTGCTGATCGCCATGGTCCTTCTGCTGAATCCGTTATGCCGATTGATCCGGATAATACGCGCGTTCTCCGCTGTTGAACTGCTTATCATTTTCATTATGGGTATGGTGTCATCCGGTATTTCATCGTTTGGGCCGGAACAAGTGGTGCCGGTCGTCGGCGGGCTGTTCAACCGTGAGTGGAATAACAGCCAGTCGAAATGGAACCAGTATGTTGTTCCGTTTGTGAATAATGAATACTTTCTTTCGGCAACGGGGCAAGATATCCAGAAAACGGCCTTTGCTTATCATCTGTTGTCAGTGAAATCACTCGACATGAAATCGGTTTACAACAATGCTCTCCGCTATAAAACCGATATGGACAACGTTGCTCAATCAGAAGCTGAATTGAAACAGATGGAATCCCGTATGGGTATGTCCGCCGCAGCAAAAAAAGAAAAGATCATTCTGGCTAAGATCACCGTTGAGAATGCCAGGCGTGCCTGGCAGGAAACCAAGCAGGAGTGGATGGAATTCCGGCAGGACCGCACGCTTCCAGGACTTGACGAAATACTTCAGACCTATCCGGGCATGCTTGAAGAAAATGAAGCCAAGGCTGATTTGACGGAAAAGCGCCTGGCTGAATTGGAAAGTACAGCGTTTGAAAAGGTGCATATCTTTCGCAGGGGACTGTCAAAAGGACTTAAAGCATATCCCGGGTTTTTCCCTAAGCCTAATGATGACAGCCGTTCCTATTTCAATCGCACTCGCCTCCTGGTTTACGGAATGTCCGCGGTAAATGATCTTAAACAGGGATTACGGGTAGTTGAAGCGTCTTCTATTAACCAAGCCGGTTCTGACGTTGGTCCGCCGCTTGAGGCAAGTGTGAAAGCGCGTTTGAGCGAGCTTCTTGATTCGGCCATAGCCGTAATGAGTCCACTGAAAAACACTGCCTTTTTTGAAACACAAAAAGAGCACCTTCGGAAGGAAGAAACTTTTCTATCTGATCAGCGTTTTGAACTGCATGCACGGCTGAGACAAAAAAGCGATGAAAAGCGCAAAGCGAACCGGAACGAAGCGCTGGCAATAGAGAACCAGATTCAAAAAACAACCTCGGCATTAAAGAAGCAGGCCAAACTTGCAGAGAAATTAGAACTCACTACAGAGAGGGCTGACCGGCAATTAACGCGTGCAGAGAATGTGAAGGCATTGTCTCATCAGATAGAAATATTAAAAAACGATCTACAGACAAAGCATCTTACAGGTTCTGAATTCAAGGCTCGTATCAATGAAATACTTCCATTGTTTGTTTCCATGGATATTTCCCTGCGTCAGTATTTTATTGGTGCAGTACCGTGGTCTTATTGGCTTCGGCCGCTGATGCTCTGGGCTTTGCTGATCGGGTTGACTTATATTATTCTTATGTCACTTAATGTGCTGATCTTCCGGCAATGGGCACATAACGAAAAACTCGGATACCCTTTGGCAGAATTACCAAAGGCGCTGGTGGTGGGAATGGAAAAGGAAGGCGGCATACCGCGTATCTTCCGGTCCGGCCTGTTCTGGGCAGGTGTTGCGTTGTCCGGTGCTGTCATGGGTTGGAATCTGCTTTGCAAATCTGACCTGGTTCCCGGGTTGACCCCGTTTGATCTGCAAAATAAATGGGGGACTTACGTGGTTAACACCGCGTTTCAAGCATTGTCAGGTGCGCGGTGCGAGATTTTTTTCACCATGATCGGACTTTCGTTTCTTATCCCGAAAAACATTTCATTTTCGTTATGGTTTTTCTACGTGCTTTACATGCTCCAGGTGTTGCTGATGGTCTGGACCGGTCACGGTGAACATGAGGGTTCGTTTCCAACTGATTGGTGGTATATCCTGAACTTCCGTACTGCTGAGGGGCAAGGTGCGTTAATCGTATTTTCCAGTGTAATGCTATATAAATGCCGGAGGTATATTCTTTGCGCCTTTATGCCGTCAATGGTCAAAAACCTCGAGAGAAATGAACGGAATGAGTTGAAACTGGCGTCCCTGGCGTTCATTAGCTGTTCCGTTGGTTTGATTGTTCAGTTGTCATGGGGAATGGGCGCTAATCTGTATTACACCATTTTCTTCTATATTATGATTCTTCTGCTTACTATAGGAATGATCCGGGCTGTCACCGAAGGCGGACTGCTTACAGTAAAGACCTATACAAGTCCATTCCATATTGTGCGCGCCTTTTTAGGGTTTAATCAGAAGTGGAGTTCCGCATCGCTTTTTACTCCTCTGATTATCTATTGCGGCATATTGTTTCTGGATATCAAGGTGTTTATCGCGCCTGCCATGGCTAACGCGCTCAAGCTCCGGGATGACTTCAAAATGAGGCGGGGTGTATTCCACCTTGCTATTGCCGTCGCTATTATCATCGCCGGCGTAACTGCGGTTATTACTTCCTTGATGATGTGTTATGCCGGCGGCGCTGACTCCATGAGCTACTGGTTTTATAGCGGCCTGCCGCGTTCGGCCATGCTCAATGCCGCTCGTAACATGGTCAGGGATGCGCCATCATCATCTCCATCAAGCATGATGTGGATCAGTATCGGAGCTGTAATTATGTCCGCTCTTCTTTATTTTCGCCAGTTTATCTTCTGGCTTCCGCATCCTATCGGCATGATTATGCTGGTAAATCCTCTAATGCGTTCTTATTGGTTTTCCATCCTGTTAGGATGGATGTGTAATGTTGCTGTAACAAAATACGGAAACAAGGAGACATACCATCGAGCAAGAGGCTTCTTTATCGGGTTGATTATAGGAGAACTGCTAATTGTGATCCTGTGTACGTTTGTATGCATGATGACGGGCCAGGAAATTGTGATTGATTTGAATAGG
>CAZBGF010000321.1:0-2963 GCA_964491255.1 uncultured Verrucomicrobiota bacterium | reverse complement strand
AAATTCGCCACAACCACATTCATCCCTGTCCTGATCGAGCCGGACGTGATCTTGCCAATACCCAACCGACCCAAAAATGGAGAATGATCGACAGTACTGACCTGTAGTTGCAGAGGTCCATCCGGATCACCCGACGGGGCCGGAACGAAGCGCTTCATCGCATCAAGCATCGGCCTCATATCCGTACCCGTTTCATTCATTTCCTCGGACGCCGTACCCGCCGTTGCCGATACATAGACTATGTGGAAATCCAGTATCTCGTGTGGCGCGTCCAGCTTTACGAACAGGTCGAACACCTGGTCCACAGCCCATGCCGGGCGAGCGGCCGGCTTGTCCATCTTATTCATAACCACCACAATCGGCAGGTTCCGGATGAGCGCCTTCTTCAGCACAAAATAAGTCTGCGGCATCGGTCCCTCCTGCGCATCCACGAGCAGCAACGCACCGTCAGCCATCTGCAGAACCCGCTCCACCTGCCCACCAAAATCTGCATGGCCCGGAGTATCAATGATGTTGAACGTGATCCCTTCGTACTCGAAGGATCCGTTCTTCGACGCAATCGTGATACCACGCTCCCGCTCGAGCGCCATGGAATCCATGAGCCGCTCGTCCACAACCTGGTTCTCGCGGAACGTACCGCTCTGCTTGAACAGCTTGTCTACCAGCGTGGTCTTTCCATGGTCAACATGCGCGATGATGGCCACGTTTCGTATATTTTCCGGTCGATGCATAAAGTACTCCTAAAAAATTAACTGAAGTATGTAACAGAAACTGAACAGGTACGCAATAGTTTTGCAATATAATGCAAAGAAAAATTGTTGTCAGGGCTTTTTGAAAATGTTATCTTTTCAATATTATTGGGAAGTTATCCGAAGAATTTTAGAGACGGGGCGTCCGGAATGAAAAGATTATGAGTACACATAACGTAAAAGTCGAAAACGCTCTTACTCCTGATGAATATGATGAAATTGATTTGTTTTGCGGTGCGCTGGCCAGGAATTCCGAGATTTCGGCCATCGCCCGGTTTCTTGAAGACCGATTCTCGCTGGGTCTGACACTTGATCCGGATATCATTAACGGTTTTACAACTGACAGCTCAAATTTACCAGGCTATGCTTCGGCTCTCGCTCGGCCATCTTCTGTGCGTGAATGTGCAATTATCTTCCGTTCCTGTTTTATGGCAGGTATCCCTTATACTATTTCCGGCGGAAAATCAAATCTTACGGGAAGTGCAACGCCTGAAGGGGGTATAGTCATTTCTACAGTTAATATGCAAAAACCCGACGTGTCTGTTGACCAGGAACACATGACAGCTCTGTCTTCTGTAGGCATTATTCTGGAAGAACTGCGCAACATAGTGCTTGCCCAGAGTGATAATCAATTGATTTATTCAGTCGATCCTACCAGTCGGGCTGATGCGAGTGTTGGCGGTACCATTGCCTGTAATGCTTCGGGTTTTACTCCTGGAGAGGCGGGAGCCACCCGGCCCTGGGTCCAGTCCGTCGATTTCCTACTGCCTAACGGGCTTATAATACGTGCATCAAGAAGTCAATACACGGCATCAAACGGGAAATTCATGTTAGACCATGAGGGTACTATTTCTGAATTGCCTGTGCCGACATACCATCGTCCGGACATCAAAAATGCCGGCGGCCCGTGGTCATCTCCAACGGGTTCCATGGATTTTGTTGATTTTGTCGTGGGCAGTGAAGGTATCTTTGGAATGGTTACGGCTTGTTGTTTGAAACTGATGAAACGGCCAGCAGACTATCTGGATATGTTTTTTTCTCTTCCTACAGAGACAGAAGCTGTCCGATTTTTTTATTATCTGCGTCAACGTCTGGGTGGTACTTTTGACAGTCTGAGCGCTTTTGAATATTTCGGGGTCAACAGCAAGTCTTATATCGATCATAAGAACGTACTGTTTTCCGGAGACAATCAGGTTGGCATCAATGTTCAGGTCCCATTACATGACCAGTCACTTGAAGATACGGCAGAAGAATGGCTGGGGATTTTACTGGAATCGGATTGTGGAATTGATGAAGACGCTATTCTCCTTTTGGATAATGAGCGTGTAAGAAACATTTTTCTCGAAGCTCGTCATTCCATGCCGGCCAATGCGTTGGAGGTTGTTCAACAGCGTGGAACTTTCACGATTATGACGGATACTGTTGTTCCACCTGAACGTTTCAAGGAGTTCCTGGACTACACGCATAATCTTATTACTTCTGAAGGTATAGATTATTTATCCTTCGGTCATATGGGAGATTGTCATCTTCATTTCACACTTCTGCCGAAAAAGAACCAGCTTGAGCAGGGCCGTGATATCTACGACAGGATAGTCGCAAAATCGGCGGAACTTGGTGGTGTTTATTCGGGCGAGCATGGCACTGGCAAACGCAAACGTCAAGATTTTCTTATGTGCTATGGCCCTTCAGCAGTTGACGAGATCAATCTCTGCAAAGCGGCGCTGGACCCTGAATTTCTTCTCAACAGGGGTAATGTCATTGAAAAAGATTGAATTAGTCGATACTGAAAAAGTATTAGCCATGAAGTCACGAAGGACACAAAGAGATTTTTTATTAAGGCAAACAAGAAAATGTTCTTATAGGAGCATGGCTTTAAGTATGCAGAAAAAAGTTCTAAATTGCAAGGTTTTACTGTAAGCATTTAGCGAAGGTTGGAGCGTGGGAACGCGGGTGTGAAAATTAGGGTTTTTCAGAACCGACTGAATTAGAATTCGGTGAAAGGATTATAAGGGGCAGGGCTTAACTCTATCTGCACAATCTATTTCTTGATTTGGGAAATACGCCGTTCAGTTCAAATACCTTTTTATAGAATCTTTAACTACTCCAGAACCACATAAATATTGTCTTCATCATAATCGTTCATTGCACTCTTGTTAGGTCCGAAAGATCCGACTACAGAGTAAGTGTCACCGCCGACATCGTAATCGGGGTCGA
>CAZBGF010000320.1:0-2974 GCA_964491255.1 uncultured Verrucomicrobiota bacterium | reverse complement strand
CGCAAGTCCCGGGTCTGTTTGCAACACTGGTAACACTCGGGACTTGCGATCTCACGGCATTCGTTCGGGCTCGTCGTCTTATGCCCCTTGGTATGCGCTCTACAGTAAGGATACCAAAGATGGCTTGTTCATAGGGTGGGATTATTTCGGGCACTGGACCTCTTCGTTTGCCATCGGCGAGGCTGGAGAAGTGACAGCGCAGCTCAAAGTTGCTGGCTACAGGCGAATTCTCTTACCTAAAGAATCCACTACAACTCCAAAGGCATTTACAGGGATATTTCGCGATGACTTAGATAATGCCGGCAATGAATGTCTCGACTGGCAGTACCGCTATCTTTGGGATTATACACGTGAGGGGTGGTTTCCGGCAATCCGGATGCTTGGAGATTGGATAAAAGGAACCAATTACCCGTATGGTCCTGCCGATATGTCGAGTCTTTTTCGGCAGGTATTCCGTGTTGTGGATCTCATGTACCAGGTCGGTGCGGATGTCTACCATCGAGATGCTGGATGGTGGGATTATGCGGGGGATTGGAACGGTCCCGATTTTCGAGCCACCGGCGACTACCTGCGCAAGTACGGCATGGGACAGCTCATCTATGCTTGGCTCTACACAGTGGACAAACGATCTCATGTTGCACAGGAACATCCCGAGTGGCTCATCGAAAACACCCTTGACATGTCCAGACCGGATGTTGTGGAATTCATGAAAAGACAGCTCGACATGTTTGTGGAGCGTTGGGGGGACTTTGAGTGGCGCGTTGATGCGGAGTTCAATAAAATGTGTAATGGCAGTGACGCCCACCTTCTGGCCGTAGATGAAGGTATGAGACGGATCATCAAAGATTTCCTCGACAAGCACCCGCGGTGTGCCTTCCAGGCCTGCAACAACGGCGGCAACTGTGGTGGCTACGACTATACCCGATATTCGTCATCCTTCTCCTTCAGTGATTCCTCTGTTGGCATTCTGCGAAATTACTACGCATCCTTGCTGTTTCCGCCGGATAAGACGAGTGACCTCCCCGAATGCTCGCACCCAAACCATTATGACAAGGCCACATGGCGCGGCTTACTTTGCATCAACTTCGATATGTACGGTGACACTTGGGATCCGGAGAAGATCGAAGGTTTGCGGGAACTCATTGACATCTATCATTACCTGCACAACAAGGGAGTTATGGGCAGATGGGTTAGGGTCTATCGTCCCATCATTATCGGGGACGATCCCACTATGTACTTCCAGCGGATGAGCAAGGACAGCTTGCGCGGGCTTATTATCCCCAAACGAATTGCTCCCGCGCCAGTGATCATCAGGCCCAAGGGATTACTCCAGAACGAAATGTATTTCGTGTCGTTCCATGAAGCCCAGACAAGTGAACAGCGTACTGGCTCCGATTTAATGGAGTCTGGAATCCGTTTGGAAAAGATGCTTCCCGGCGAGTTGATTTATCTGAATCTGCCGTTACATCCGGGAAGCAAACTAGACACGGAATCGCCTTTACCTCCCAGCGAGATATTAAAGCAGGCGGGAAAAAATATGGGTTACCCGGGAGTGGAACTTGCATGGAAACCTGGCTCTGACAACAATTGGATCTCCTACTATGAAATATTCCGAAATGATCTGTTCTTGGATAAAGTGGCGAAAGGCACGTTTTACTTTGACCACTCTGTGGGTGCGGATTTGGCTGCCAAATACGAAGTGCGCACGGTAGACGGAGCCGGCAATGTTTCCGACAAGGTTGCGACCAAAGACTCCAAGAAAATACCTGCTAAGGTCTTTGATGATGCCCCTGGTCATGGATTTACTTATCAGGGAGAATGGAAACATCAGACGGGCATACTGCCTGCCCACGCAGGTACGCTTTCGTATAGCGACCAAAAGGGTGCAGTAGCGGAGTTAGTTTTCGAAGGGAAAACCGTACTCTTATTCACCAAACTTGGTCCAGATTGCGGCAAGGCAGCCGTGAGCATAAACGACGGAGCTCCAGATATTGTGGATACCTATTCCGCTGACGATATCTTGGGAGTTTGCATCTATCGTAAAGAATTTACGGTGGCAGGTAAACATACGTTGCGTATTGAAATTCTTGGAGAACAGAACAATCGTGCAAAAGGTGCGATTGTTCAATTGGACGGGGTGCGGGCAGAACCGGAGTAAAGAAAGCTTTTAAGGGCATTAATATGAGACTTACAAAATTGGCGGTTGTGATTGTGATGGTGTTAGGATTTAACTATTTTACGTTATCTGTCTGTTTTGCAGAAAGCAAGCAAATAAAAACAGCAATATATATATCCGCAACAGAAGTTAACAAATTAGAAACATCGGGAAAGAGCGAAATATATAAAATCCTGAATAAAACCCATGATATCGAGGTGGAATATATAAAAAGCATCTCTCCGGAAGTTTTGAATGAATATGCTGTGTTGATACTGTGGGGAACAAAATACAATCCGGAATTCAAAACTAGTGGTAATAAGATCGGCAAAACTGAGGCAAAAGTGATCCGCAACTGGGTGAAAAACGGCGGAGGCCTTTTGTGTTTCCACAATGCAGTTGGTTTTAAACGAAAGGGTGGAGTTCCCGTTTTTCCTGAAGCAGGTGAAGGTATTGACAATTTCTTTCCTGATACTAAAGCATATGTTAGAGAATGTATTGTCAGCAGAAATCATCCAGTAACAAAAGGACTTCCGTCTAAAAGGCGTTTTGTTGTCTCCTATTTCGATTATATTACTATCAAACCTGGTAAAAAGGGAATTGCTTTAATTCGTAAAGTTTCTCCTATTTTAAACGGCGCAATCGTTGGGGATTCAGTTGTAGTAGCATCTGAAATCAATAAAGGTCGGTATGTTGCCTGCGGGTTTGCCACTGGATATCACGCCGACAACAAACCAGTTGCTCCTCTCGGAGACGAAAAAACCGTGTTATTCAATGCGGTGCGTTGGCTTGGCGTCAGGGGCAAAACAGAGGTTCCAG
>CAZBGF010000319.1:0-2976 GCA_964491255.1 uncultured Verrucomicrobiota bacterium | reverse complement strand
CCTGTTGAATGCCTGAATGTTACATAAGGTAGGGCGAGGCATCCTTGCCGAGCCGAGGATAGCGTTTTAGACGTTTTTTTGTAATTTTGCATAATTCTAAACGATAAACATAAAGGAGGTTATTACAATGGCTACATATGATTTAACTCCGGTGGATGTTCCGAAAGTCAGCACAAAGTATCGCACGATCAAAACCAGAATACCGGTTCCGGAATCCATTCCGGTTTTTGAGCAACTCAAAAAATCTGAACCGCAGTCTATGATGGGCCAGCCTCCAATTGTCTGGCATAAAGCTGAAGGTTTTATCGTGAGTGATAAATGGGGGAATCGGTGGATTGACTGGTCGTCCGGTGTATTGATCGCGAATGCGGGACATGGCAGAAAAGAAATCCGGCAGGCTTTGATGGAGATCATCGACCAGGGACTATTGGCTTCATATGTGTTTGTTCATGAGAAACGGGCGATTCTCACACAGATGCTCCAGGCGGTTGCTCCGGACCCGGATAACTACAGAGTCTTTCTGCTAAGTAGCGGAAGCGAAGCAACAGAAAATTGTATTAAATTGGCCAAAACATACGCTATGGAAAAACATGGTCCGCAGAAAAAATATATCGTCTCGTTCCAGAATGCGTTTCATGGCCGGACAATGGGCGCCCAGTTGGCTGGCGGCATGCAGAAAGCAAAAAAATGGTTGGGTGAGAGTGATACGTCGTTTGTCCAGGTTCCGTTTCCGGATGGATATAAAAATGAAGATACGTCCTTTGATCTTTTCGTTAAGACATTAAAGGAATCGGGTGTTGCTCCAGAGGATATAGCAGGGGTCATAACGGAAAGTTATCAGGGCGTTGGGCCTGATTTCATGCCGAAGGACTATGCTCTTAACATGGAAGCGTTTTGCCGTGAGCACGACATTGTCATGTGTTTTGATGAGGTCCAGTCAGGTTTCGGAAGGACAGGAAAAATGTTCTGTTATGAGCATTATGGTGTTAAACCGGATTTAATTGCCTGTGGTAAGGGAATGTCATCATCATTACCGATTTCGGCTGTGATCGGGCGAACGGATATTCATGGGCTCTATGCGCCGGGTTCCATGACTTCAACTCATTCAGGGTCTCCGTTGCCTGTTACCGCGGCCATTGCCAATATGAAAATCATTCAAAATGAAAAACTGGTTGAGCGTGCCGCCAGGATGGGTGAAATACTTGTTCCCGAAATTAAAAGGATTCAAAAGAAATATCCGTCAGTTCTCGGGTGCGCAACAGGAAAAGGATTAGTGGCCGGTATTCAGGTGGTAAAGCAAGGCACGAAAGAACCCGACAGCGAGCTTGCAACTCGTATTAATCTTGCCTGTTTTCAGAAAGGCTTGCTTATGTTTGCGCCTGTTGGAATTGGCGGTGAGTGCGTGAAAATTGCTCCGCCTTTGACTATCGCCGAGGATGCGTTACGGGAATCTATCCAGGTCTTTGAAGAAGCTGTTGACGAGGTTGTGGGAAAGAATGCTTGAATGAATAAATGGCGTTGACAGGTTCGGATTTGCACGAAGGTAAAAAGCAAGACAGAGATATTCCAAACAATCGCTGAGTTTGATTGAAGTGAAAATCGTTATGACAACTGGAAACAAAAATTCTATTCGGGATATTGTCAGTAAAACTCTTGCGCAGACAGGGGTTGTTGATATTCATACACATCTGCTCGATCCCGCGTTCGGTTCTTTGAACCTATGGGGAATTGACGACCTGCTGACGTATCATTATCTCGTGGCAGAGGTTTTCAGGGCGCGTCCGGATATGGCATATAATACTTTTTGGGGAATGTCTAAGATCCAGCAGGCGGACTTGATCTGGAATGAATTATTTGTCAAGCGGTCGCCTGTTTCTGAATCTTGTCGTGGCGTATTAACGGTTTTACATGCGCTTGGTCTGGATGCGAATGCCGATACTCTCGATGATATTCGGGCCTTTTTTTCCAAGCTGGAAATCCATGAATATGTTAATCGTGTTTTTGACCTTGCTAAGGTCAGCCGTGTCTATATGACGAACGATCCATTGGATGACGACGAGCGCGCGGTATGGGAAAATGGTTTTGATCGTGACTCGCGGTTTGTCGGGGTTTTGCGGCTTGACAGCGCGTTGATGTCATGGCCGGCTGGCACTGCCGGACTGAGGTCGATGGGTTATTCTGTGGATTCCTCGCTTTCAGGAAAAACAATCAGTGAGATACGTCGTTATCTGAACGATTGGTGCGATAAGCTTGATGCCCGTTATATGGCTATCAGTCTGCCGCCAACATTCCGATATCCAGACTTGGAATCAAGCGTGACGGATTTGATGGTCAAGGCGGTTTTCCCGATAGCGAGGGAGCGGGGAATTCCTGTTGCGCTGATGATTGGTGTCAAAAAATTGGTCAATCCCGGTTTGAAGGTAGGTGGAGACTCTGTTGGCAAGGCAGATATTGAAACGGTGGAGCGGATGGCCTGTGATTTCAGTGATGTAAAATTCATGATCACCATGCTGTCCCGGGAGAACATGCATGAGCTTTGTGTCGCGGCCCGCAAGTTTAATAATATCATTCCATTCGGCTGCTGGTGGTTTCTCAATGATCCTTCTTTGATCCGCGAAATTACGGCCATGCGGTTTGAACTCCTGGGCATGTCATTCATTCCACAGCATTCCGACGCTCGTGTCCTGGATCAGCTCATTTATAAATGGGCGCATTCACGGGCAATAATCGGTGATGTTCTGGCGGGTAAATACATAGATATCATTCACGCGGGCCGTGTTGTAACCGAGCAGAATATTCAGCGCGATATTCAAAATCTGTTTAACGGAAGTCTCACGCAATAGTCGTAACTACTCGGGTCACACTAAAGCGTGGTAAACCCGCCAGTCGGCGGGGTGATAAAGGTTTATTAGAGTTCTGCAAAATAACGAAATTTCGCAGAACAGAATACAGGAGACAGAATTCAGCCTGCCCGAG
>CAZBGF010000318.1:0-2987 GCA_964491255.1 uncultured Verrucomicrobiota bacterium | reverse complement strand
TTGAACAAGCAATGCGAGCGCATTCCACGTAGCTTGCTGCGGGGAGGCTTCAATAAATTCAAATGATATATAAAAGGCATCGATCAAAAGCAGGACCCAGCCACCTTATCTCTTTGTGGTTTTCAGAATTTAATCACGAAAGTACGAAAACAGGAAAATGATAAATGCTGGAAGGCGGAAACCAGAACCGTTGGACCCAGAACCCTGATCGTTTGAGCGCATCGACTCATTAATCAGGGCGGAACGCACTCATAACTCTAATCAGCGGTAATATAGTGTTTAATAGCATTAAACGTGCCCTGGCCGATCCCCGCCACTTTCATAATATCCTCAATTGTTGCAAAGGTAAAACGGGTATCTCTATATTCAACAATCTTCACCGCCAGCACAGGCCCAACCTGGGGAAGTGCTACCAATTCAGTGAGTTCTGCTTCATTGATATTCGCAGGATCGTGCAGTCCCCTTTTCATTACCTTTGCAATAAATTTATCGTAGTGGCTCTCCAGATGCTTCCTGGCGATTTCCTCATTCTTCGGATACAACCATGTCTCTTCACTAAGTTTCCCCAATACGTATATCAACTGTTCTTCATCGAGCCTGCCGTTTATATCATGATGGGGACAATGTCTAATTTTCTTCCCTGCCGCCACTTCCACTACCGCAAAACTGGAATCGGAGAGAAGACGTATGGTGAGATCAGACCATCCCTGGCATCGGCCTGAACCTTCTCCCCATGAAAATAAAGCAAAAAAGCTGATAAGGAATATGCAATAAGTAGAAAATCTCAAATAAAATTTCTTCATATCTATCATTATTTACCCGCTTGCCGGTTAGAAGGATAGGAACTTGCTTTTTATAAATCTAAATATGGCAAAAGTGGCGGTGTGTGTCAACAACCATGTTGAGTAATAGTTTAGCCCTTTTAGGAATAAGGGGACATTGGTGAAAAGTTGACATATTGGTAAAATGATGTAATATGACCGTATGCCAAGAAAAGCTTGAATAGATGCACCAGGAGCGCTCCACCATATTGTCATACGCGGAATTGAGCGTAAACCGATATTAAAAGACGAACAAGATTATAATAATTTTCTTAACCGTATGGGGAAAATTTTAAAAGAGTCATCGACTGCCTGTTTTGCCTGGGCATTAATGACAAACCATGTTCATTTATTGTTAAGGACAGGTCTCAGCCCCCTGTCAACAGTGATGCGTCGATTATTGACCGGATATGCTGTTTCTTTTAACAGACGGCACAGACGATACGGTTATTTGTTTCAGAATCGATAGAATAAACGTTTGATAAAGGGGTTCAGTCCACAGGCAATGGATCTCATCATGCGCTATGATTGGCCGGGCAATGTCCGCGAACTTGAAAATGTGGTTGAACGGGCGGTGATTATGTCGCGGGGGGATATTCTCACCCCCGATGAATTTCCGGACACACTAAAGGCCGTCAATCAGGAAGTAAAAAATGGTGGTGTTGATATCGCTCCAGGCATGTCCTTAAAAGAAGTAGAAAAACAGATGATTCTTAAAACACTTGAGGAGACCGGCGGAAATCGCACCCGTGCCGCTGAGATTCTCGGTATCAGCAGGCGTACGATCCAATTGAAATTAAAAGAATACGGAGTGAATTAGATCTCTAAAAACTGACTTCAAACTCTCCGCGTGGATTTCAATCGGATGCTTAACCGTTTTTTACAAGACCATCATGTTTAGCGTCAGATAGTAATGCCTATTTGTCCTTTTTATGTGTTGCCCGCAGGGTTCCGGCCAGTTCTTTGATTTTACCAAAATCTTTTGTCATCATGGCCCATCCATACCAGTAGGCATAGTCTGGGTTTACATGGAAGAAACCCTGATACATCCGCATTCGGTGTTTCATGTACATCTCAAACAAGACCTGATCGATATGGGATACTTGATTCATGGAACCCCCTCCGGTTCGCATGAAGTATAGAAAGTCAGGATAAGCAAAAGCATAGTTTTCGGGCCTTTTTATAATACCGTCTTTGTAAAGGTCGGCTACTATTTTGATGGCTTCTGCCAGGAGTCGGTCTGCCTGTTTGATGGCAGCATCACCCATTTCTAGTTGTTCACGTACATATTTCCTGGAGTGGCACTTGTTGCAGGTATTGATCATTTTTTTTCGTTCCGTACTCCAGGCTTCTTCACTCAGGCGGACAAGGTCAACTTTCCTGACAAGCTCAAGACGAGCGGTCGGTTTGCCAGTCTCCGGACTCAAAACACCGAGAGCCTTCAGTATGGTGACCCTGTCAGCAGCCCACTGCGGATCTTCAGGAAGCGGGAGCCTTACACCCAAAAACCCCCATGCTGTTTTGTTTTTATGGCTGCCATCAGGCAAGTGACAGTCCTGGCATCTGGGGGCAGCAGCGCTTTTGGGCAGCCTGCCGGATTCCTTTGCAAACCACCGGGTACCATGTTTGGCGCTACTCCACATCTCCCACTGTGGATGGTCATATCCCATATGACACTGCTGGCAGGCCCGTGGATCTTGAGCTTCTTTTTTAGAAAAACTATGTCTCGTATGACACTCATCACAGGAGTTATTCTGATAACGATAGCCTTTTGCTCTCTGTTCCTTTATCTGGGCTTCGCTTTTTATGCCCATGTTGTGGCACCCGCCTCAGCCTCTTCCGCCTTCCATCAATTCATCAGGCTCGACGTGGGTAACAGGCAGGGCGTTCATTGATGTCCAGCCATTATTATGTTTTCCACCGGCAAACTGATCAAACTGATCTTCATGGCATTCAGAACAGACATGCTCATCAGGCAAGCTTACACGATTAATATCATCGGCACTTGTGTGTTCCTCACCGTGACAAACGGAACACGTAATCTCTTCTTCGAAGTGTCGGCTGATTTCCCAATCTGCCACTTGCCCCGGACTTATGTTCCTATGACATGTGATACAGGCCTCTTTCTCTGCATTGGCCAAATTATAATAGCCCATAATAAAAACA
>CAZBGF010000317.1:0-2987 GCA_964491255.1 uncultured Verrucomicrobiota bacterium | reverse complement strand
GCGATTCTGCCAAAAGCCCGATGCGGACTTCAAGATGTGGATAAAGCGCTTAACGTTTTATCAGTCGCATCGCCTCAGATTAAAAAACAGATTCTGGACGCATGCTCTGCGTGTATCATTGCTGACGGCTCGACAACCGTCGCTGAAGCTGAACTATTGCGGGCCATTGCGGATTCGTTGGAATGCCCCATTCCGCCACTGCTGCCGTGAAACGTCATCGAAGTAGTCCCGAGCGCGCTTCGCGCCTCGGGAAACCCCGCATGCGGGGATTATTAGCCACAAAAATGCACAAGCAACACAAAGTTTAATTTTAAATTTTACCGCGAAATATGCTAAATTACGCTAAATTTTAAAAGCAAATATTTTCCACAATTTTTCTTCCGCGTTATGCGCGGAAAACAAATTGTGGAAAAGCTTTAATTACGCTGCGCATTAAATTCCTTTTTAGCGTCCTTTCGCATATTTCGCGGGCTACTCTTTTCCTTATTTGTGAATTTTGTGCCTCTTTGTGGCAAACTTTGAAATTCCTAAGTATCGAAGTTATCCTAACTTGATCTTATTCATCTGCCACCAAGACACAAAGGCACAAAGAATCGATTCGTGTCTTCGTGCCTTTGTGGCGAATAATTTAAAAATAGAAAATTGAAAACAACAAAAAAAATCGCTTTCGTGCTGGTTCCGCTTTGCCTCATCCTCGGATTGACAGTATGGCTGACGGTTCATTATTCAAAGACCCCGGATTTGATCTGGACTGCCATTGACGTTAATTCTCAAAACCAGCAAGGGGATGCACATCTCCTTCAAATCAATCAACGCATCAACATCCTGATTGATACCGGTCATCGGCTTTACAGCGAAAAACTGCTTCAATTTCTAAAAGATCGGAATATTACGCGATTAAATGCCGTGATCATATCGCACGGACACAGTGACCATTATGGCGGGCTTGTATTTCTACTTCGCAATAATATTCGTGTTGATTCCGTTTATTTTAATCCGCCGGCGATAGAATTAATCCATCAAGAATGGTGGGGATGTAACACAGCTGAAATCGAGGAAATCCAACATGAATGCATGCGCCGGAATATTCCCATCACCCCTATGACAGATAAGACAGTGTGGCTATTTGACAATGATATTTCCTTAAAGGTTCTGTATATCTATAATGGAATCGACACCCCGATCGGAAAGACAGACATTAACGATACATCAGCGATTATCATGCTGACTCATCGTGACATCAAAATATTATTCGCAGGTGATTTGAACCGTTCATTAGGCAACTATGTGACAAAGCGTAATGATATTGTTCCACTTAAAGCCAATATTTTGAAGGTTCCCCATCACGGGGGAGAATCACTTCCCTTGAAGAATTTTTTTGAGGTTGTTAATCCGGATGTGATGGTTGTTCCAACGACAACATCCTTATGGCAGTCCGATCGTTGTCAACGGGTGAGAACACTTTCAAAGAATTGCCAGACATATGTCAATGGTTTGAATGGTGATATCACGATTAAGTTTTACGGTGATTCATATCACGTTGAAACGCAATTACTTAAAAATCAACCGGTTTCACTTGAATACATACAGAATTCTCGATAATAAACAATTTGCCGGCTCGGCAAATACAAGATATGTTATAACACATTAATGTTTCAAGACAAAATAATCCGCGCCACCCCCGCCTTGCGTGGTAATCTGCGGTCAAGTCAACGGTACTATTAAGAATCGCATGAAAGAATGAAAACAGAAGATATCTCTCGCAGAGGCACAGAGGTCGCGGAGGAGAAGATTGGTATTTTGAGAAATTCCTTGAGGGGATGAATTTCTCAAATATTTCGACCTTCGGGGAGCCAGAAAATGTGTCCATAAGATTCTTCGGACAAGTCATGGCAACCCATTAAGGCAAATGATGAAATCTCTCTGCGTGCTCGGACACTTGCTTGCCAAGCCGAAGCTTTAGCGAAGGTTGGAGCGCGGGAGCGTGGGCGAGAAGCATTTTGAACTAACGGAAAGGAAAACTGGACATGAGTTGTAATCATACGTCATCGCTGAATTTCGAGGACTTGCTTTCATGCGCGAAAAAAACGGCGCAAGAAACAGGCCTTCACGCACTTCGGCAATCACACCGCCGTCATGAGGTCGTTCAATCATTTGCCCATGATGTCAAATTAAAGCTGGACTTTGAATGCCAGGAGGTTGCTGAAGACATTATACGAAGTCGGTTTCCGGATCATGGCATTCTTGGTGAAGAGAGTGTTGCGCCCCCCTCTGAAACGAAATTTCTATGGATTATTGATCCCATAGATGGAACGGTAAACTTTTTTCACGGTCTGCCATTATGGTGCTGTTCCATAGCAGTCCAAAACGAGGGCAAGCTTATCGCGGGTGCAGTATACGCGCCGGTAATGGAAGAATGTTATACCGCGTGCGTCGGGAAACCCGCTCTTTGTAATGAAAAACAGATTGCCGTTTCGGAAATACAACGGTTGGACCAGGCAATTATTTCAACAGGCCTGCACAAAAATAATAAGAACTTACCCGAGTCTATAAAACTGTTTACGCGCATGGCCATGAAAACTCAGAAACTACGGGTTATGGGCTCGTCAGCACTGGACATCTGTCATGTCGCATCCGGCAAAGCAGACGGATATTACGAATCCAGTATTTATTTATGGGACGTTGCCGCCGGCAGTGTGATTGTAAAACAGGCTGGCGGCCATTCCGAAATCCTGGAATCCTATGACGGCAATCGGATGCGATTCATGGCAACGAACGGACATCTGCATGAATCCCTCAAACAAACACTCACGCCTGTTCCAGAGACGTTACTTAGTCACAAAGGCACAGAGTGACCAAGACAGGTGAGAAGTGTCGGAGTGTGGGAGTATGGGAGTAGAAGAAAAAACTATGAAATATCCCGAACGTTCGTGGAAAAGGGGAACCTCTGAAAGGTTTCGCGCCTTTCGCGCCGCGCCCGCCTGCCA
>CAZBGF010000316.1:0-2991 GCA_964491255.1 uncultured Verrucomicrobiota bacterium | reverse complement strand
CAGACGCGACGCTGTATGAAGTATGGCGGGCTTTGAGTAATAACGTATCATCCGCGGTGTATATCGGCGCTTCCAGCCAGACTAATTATGATGATGGATATATCACAGTCGGATTCAATTACTATTACTGGGTGAAATCCAGAAACGCGGTCAGCACAGGAGCATTCAGCAGTCCGGCCCTTGGCGGCACAATGCCTTATCCGCCCTTGAATGTTGACGCGACAGACGGCACATTTACGAATAAAGTCAGTGTCACGTGGAACGCGTCTGACGGCGCCTACGGTTACGATGTTTATCGGAGTCTGATTAATGATTCGAGTACTACTGCGGGCAAGATCGGATCGCCCTCTCCACTCACGGCAACCAATTACAATGATATGACGAATGATACGCTTATTGCGGGTTTGACCAATTATTACTGGGTCAAGGCTTATAATTTAACTTCAACAAGCGCGTACAGCGCGGTGGATTCCGGCGGTGTGCCTCCGTCAGCGCCAACCAATGTTTCGGCTATCCAGGGCACTATCACTAATTATCTCGAAGTGACCTGGAACGCGTCAACCGGCGCCGCGATATATGTGGTTTACCGCAATACCAGTACAAACCGCAGTTCATGCACGAATATCTCTGCGGGAGCGAGTACGTATTACCAGGATGAGAATACAACGCCATGCCGGCCTTATACATACTGGATAAGAGCTACCAACGAGTTTGGTATTGGCGAGTACAGCGGATTAGCCACCGGGTTTCGGGCGCTGACTCCGCCGTCGAACGTTCTTGCTACTGACGGCGCATTTAATAACAAAATAGGTGTGTCATGGAAAATTGGAACGACGAATGCCACCAGTTACGTGATTTACCGGAGCGGTACTAATGATTCGAGTACTGCGGAGGCAATAGCTGAAACTCCGTATTCAGATGAGAGTTCAACTAATTATACCGATTTGGAAATAATACGCGGCTTTACTTATTATTACTGGGTTAAAGGGAAAAACGACTATGGCTTAAGCGCGTTCAGCCAGTCGGATAGCGGGGCCACACAGCCTGTCGCGCCGGCAGGCCTGTTGGTCAGTGACGGAACTTACACCGGCAAGGTTCAGCTTGCCTGGGTTCCCTCTGCCGGCGCGTTGGGCTACGAAGTGTACAGGAACACATCCGGACATTCCGATTCGTCATCCGAAATCGGCACATCAGTGGAAACGAATTATAATGATGCATCCGCTACTCCGGGTTTGCGCTATTACTATTGGGTCAAGGCTACTAATTATTGCGCCAAAAGCGATTTCAGCGGGTTTGATTCAGGCTGGCGCGATCTGAGCCCGCCAATAAATATTACCGCTGACGACGGCACCGCGACTAATCATTTATGGGTTACCTGGAGCATTTCGGTGAATGCGACTGCCTATGAATTGTGGCGAAGCAAGGAATCTGATTTCAGCACAGCCTCAACACTGGAAAGCTATGTGGAAACCAATAGTTATGATGATACATCATCAACAGTAGGCCAGGTCTATTACTACTGGGTCAAGGCAAAGAACTTGAGCTTTACCAGCGGGTTAAGTGATTCTAACAGCGGATACCGGGCTTTGGGCTATGTTGATATTGGAGTGTCCGGCTTGATATTTCTGCCTCCGGTTCTAAGCCCTGACAGGCATCCTAATTCCGTATCGTTTGATTTGACGAATTATGGCGATCAAGATATGGCGTCACCCAACTACAGCGTTATGAATGATTTTTATATTTCAGTCAATTCATTGTATGGCGATTCCGATGATATATGGATCGGCGGGTTCAGCCGAAATATTGCTCTATCTGTAAGTAATTCAACACAGATTACGCTGTCGCAGGCGGAACGGGCGGAATTATCCATTCCTTCCACGGCTTCCGGCGCGTATTACGTGTTTATTCATGTTCAGCATACATTGCCTTCCGCCTGGACTGATCCTGTGCCTGACAATAATTATACACAACGCAAAGGGGGCGTTATTCAGGTCAGCGCGATAGCGCCGGCAGTGTATGGGTTTAACGATTTCACTGGAGACGGCAAGGCTGACCTGGCTGTGTATCACGAAGCGAGCGGATTATGGTATATCCAGGCAAAAGACGGCACGGTGATTGTTTCAGGTGAAAACTGGGGTGGCCCGGGCTTTATGCCGGTTGTGGGTGATTTCAATAATGACGGGCAAATGGATATGGGTGTTTTTCATGAGGCCACAGGCCAGTGGTATGTTCGGACAAAGGATGGCGACCTGATTCTATGGGCGGAAAACTGGGGCGGCCCGGGCTTTGTGCCGGTCTGGGGTGATTATAACGCGGATAACCAGAATGATATGACGGTTTATAATGAGCAGACGGGAATGTGGTATATTCGTTCTACAGGCGGCGATGTGATTGCATGGGCGGAAAACTGGGGCGGCCCGGGCTTTTCACCTGTCTGTGGTGATTTTGACGGCGATGGCAGGGCAGACATGGCAGTGTATTGTGACGGCGATTACAACTGGTATATCAGAACCATAACCGGTACCGTTCTACTATGGGGCGGCGCATGGGGCGGCGATGGGTTTATTACTGTGCCGGGTGATTATACTGGCGATGGATTATCTGATTTAGCGGTTTATCATCAGTCATCCGGTTATTGGTTTATCAATTCAATGGCCGGTGATGTGATCGTGTGGGGCCGGAACTGGGGTGGAACCGGGTTTGAACCGGTGCCAGGCGATTATGATGGCGATGGAAAATTTGATTTGGCTATCTATTATGAAGATACCGGCACATGGTATATCCAGAGTGTGGCCGGCGATGTGATTATGTGGGACCAGAACTGGGGCGGCCCTGGATTCAGGCCTGTGAGCGCTTGCCAGTGAAGAGGTAACGGAGTGGAAGAGGTGTGGGAGTTGTAGCGGCGCTTGTGTCAAGCGCCTCACGTGAAGCGTTATTCGTGCAGTGTGAAGCGCTAAACGAGATACGTTTCACGAAACACGAAAAAATGGC
>CAZBGF010000315.1:0-2998 GCA_964491255.1 uncultured Verrucomicrobiota bacterium | reverse complement strand
GGTTTGACCCCGAATTCGCAAAGTTAGGTTTGACCCCGAATTCGCACGGGCAAGAAACCTAAATCCACATTTGCCTGTCTAACGTGCGATATTGTATCGCCTCTGAAACATGATGGGATTGGATTTCCCCGGAACCCTCAAGATCGGCGATGGTGCGGGACACTTTCAGAATCCGGTCGTATGCGCGCGCGCTGAAATGAAGGTCTGTAATTGCCATCTTGAGCAGGTCCTGGCTGTCCGGATTCAACTCACAGTATTTCTGAAGGTCTTTTGAGCGCATGGCCGCGTTGCAATGAACTTTGCGCAGTTTTTTGAATCGGTCCTGTTGAATAGTTCTGGCCGTCAGAATTCGTTCACGGATAGCTGCTGATGGTTCACCGGTTCCTATGGATGATAATTCCTGGTACCGGATTGAAGGCACTTCAATATGTATATCAATCCGGTCAAGAAGCGGGCCGGATATGCGGTTCCGGTAACGCTGAATCTGAAGAGGTGTACACCGGCATTCGTGCTTTGGATCGCCAAAGTATCCGCAGGGACATGGATTCATAGCAGAGACGAGCATAAATTGGCATGGAAACATAACGCTTGCGGCAGCCCTGGAAATGGTAACCACGCCATCTTCAAGAGGTTGACGCAGAACCTCAAGTACATTCCGGTGGAATTCCGGCAGTTCATCCAGGAATAAAACGCCGCGATGCGCGAGACTGACTTCGCCGGGCATTGGATGTGCGCCGCCGCCAAGTAAGCCGGCATCGGACACGGTATGATGAGGGGAGCGGAATGGTCGCCTTGCCACAAGAGCCTGATGTGGCTGTAAAATGCCTGCCACGCTGTGGATTTTTGTAGTTTCGAGTGATTCCTCCAATGTCATGAGCGGGAGAATGGACGGGATGCGCTTGGCCAGCATTGTCTTGCCTGTGCCGGGCGGTCCAATCATGAGAACATTGTGATTTCCGGCTACAGCAACTTCAATGGCGCGTTTGGCCTGTTCCTGGCCTTTAACGTCAGCAAAATTTTCTTCATAAGCAGTGTGCGTTTTAAAAACATTCTGGAGGTCAATCTGATACGGTTTTTCTTCGATCTTGCCCGCAATAATGTCAGCCGCATGGCGTAACGTGCGCACTGGATACACATCAATTCCCTCAACCACTGCCGCTTCATCCGCGTTATCATGCGGAACGAGGATAGCCTTGTGTCCTTCCGCTTTCATGGCCATGGTAACCGACAGGACACCGCGTACGCGGCGAACTTTCCCGCTCAAGGCCAGTTCTCCGATCATGGCGAAATTCGAAAGGGCATCTCGTGGAACATCATCCTGAGTGGTGAGCACGCCGATAGCAATGGGCAAATCGAAAACAGGTCCTTCTTTCTTGATATTAGCCGGCGCCAGGTTAATAGTGACGCGTCCTTTTGGAGTTAAGAAGCCGGAATTGACTAAAGCCGTGAAAACCCGGTCTTTGCTTTCCTTAACAGCCGCGTCCGGAAGCCCCACGATAACGGTCTGCGGATCGCCGCGATCTGCGGCGTCGACCTCAATTTCCACAGGATAAGCATCAACCCCGTAAACCGCACCGGAAAAGACTTTAGCAAGCACGTGTTACTCCTTCAAGGGTAACCTCCGCTTCGCTCCGGTCACCGAATTCGGAATTCGGAACTCGGAGCGCGGAGCCATGTCGAACGCGGAACTCGGAAGTGTCTCTTGACTTTCCATTCCGCGTTCGAAAGTTGAAAAGTTCATAGGTTATAAGTTCTCTTATCTCTAAATTGTAACAGGATATGCCAAGGTAATTCAAGATTGTTCGTCTGAAAGTAACTACTCAGGCACAAAGTGGCTAAAATTAGCTAAAGTGCCTAAAGTTTCCCTGGCCCGGCAGCCACCAGACTTCTTCGGGCAAGCATTTACAACTTTAAACTTCTTCATGTAAACCATGCCATCGTTTTTGAGACGCTTCATGCTGATAAAAAGCTAATTTTTCTTGAGATTTCTTCACTTTGTGCCTTTGTCACTATGTGCCTTTGTGCCTGCCTGAGCAGTTACGTCTGAAATAAGATATTCAGATAGCGCGTCCTGCCATGAGCGTATCGGATGGTCCAGAACCGATTGAATTTTTGTTGTATCAAACCGCGAATTTTTCGGACGAACGGCTTTAACGGGAAAATCACTGCTGGAGCATGGCATAATCCGGTTTAAAAGGCCTGATTGCTGAGCAATAAAACAAGCCACATCGAAACGTGAGGCATAGCCCTCGTTGGCAAAGTGATAAATTCCATCACATCGCTCACGGATTAAACACTGAATGGCTTTTGCCATATCCCGCGTCCAGGTTGGCGCGCCAATCTGGTCATTGACGACTTTCAAGTCCGCGCCTGTTTTCGCGCGTTCGAGCAGTTTGAAAATGAAATTCGTCCCATTCCTGCCATAGCTCCATTGCACTCTCATTATTGCGTGTGAACAGCCGCTTTGTTTCAGTAAAATTTCACCTTTGAGCTTGGAGTCGCCGTAGACATTGACCGGACACGTGGTATTGGTTTCCACGTATGGCTCTTCACTCTTTCCATCGAACACAAAGTCAGTGGAAATATGAACAACAAAAACGTTTTTTCGTTTCGCAAGTTGCCCGAGCGAACCCACAGAAGCAGCATTCACAGCCATCGCCTTTTCCAGCTGGTCCTCTGCCAGGTCAACATTTGTAAAGGCGGCGCAATTCACAACAACCTGAACTTCTGAAAGCGTTTTCTCGAGATGAGATTGGTTGGTAATGTCAAAATCAGGCAAATCCCGGACAGTAACTGTGTATCCATTCTGTTTCAGATGCGCGGATAAATCCGTGCCCAGCATTCCTCTGCCGCCCAGAATTGCTATTGATTCATGAAGAATGGTTGATGGTTTATGGTTCATGGTTTATGAAGAATGGTTGATGGTTGAAGCGGACACTACACTAGCTCCTTAAGCTTCGATTGTTTGACTAAATGAGTCGAACAATTCAGCCGGTGG
>CAZBGF010000314.1:0-3000 GCA_964491255.1 uncultured Verrucomicrobiota bacterium | reverse complement strand
TACCGTTTATCCATTCCATAGTGACACAATTTCCGTTGCTATCTGAAACCAAAAAGTGACTAGGATATTGCTTTGGGTCAATTCTTATTTTTGAATTGGTTTCGATGACTTCTTCAATTGTTGCACAATTGTCCAACTGATATTGTATCCACTGTAAACCTGAAATTGGCGCGCGCGAATCAGGAAAAGGAAATTGTGTTTCTTTTAATGTCATTTCCCCAACGACCAATCCCACTTCATTCATTCCTCGTGAAGGAAATTCACGCCCCCATTGATTTATCGTTATACTTCCATATCTTGATATCCACTTTAGATTACTATTGAACCAACATACTTTTTTTGTAACATTCCGTTTATTCACACAAATAATACCGTCTCCAACATGCCAATCTAAATTATTTCCAAATAATATTGCGTCTTTAGTCACAAAACAAAAAGATGTGCATTCAGCGTAACAATCTGTAGAAAACAACACACAGAATACAAAGATCATTTTTACTATTTTGTTCATGATATCATCCTTTCATAGGTTGATATAGGTGCGATATAGGGGACGGATATTGCTTTATTGACATATGTTATTCCATTACCTTGAGTTGCTTTTCTTTCACCATTTCTTTTTTCGCCCCCCTTTGCTGATTGGCTGGCCGTGGGTTGTGAAATGCCAAGCCGTTTGGACATTACAAGGTGCTTATGCCAAATTCCCGTGCAGTCAGCAGTGGGCATCCTTCACATTGTAACTTTACGCTTTTGTCAAATGCGACAGGTGATAAATCAAAGTACGTCCCGCATCAACTCTCCCAGCTTAAATCATCCAAGGCGATTATTGTTTTCACTGCATCATCTAAAAGGATTGCTTATAAGTTGGAATAGGGTCGTTTTATTAAATTGGCATTGCGCCCCATAAAGATAATCGTGGCCGCTTCTGGTAAATTATCGGTACTGAGGGTTAAAGCCTTCTTATATGAATTATATCCAGCCCATTTATCCACTGCCATTTTCGCACAGCTTGGCTCGAAAATATGGGTGGGGATAATCAGCCTGGGCTTCACCTGATCCATAAGATTGAATCCCTTCTTGTTTGCCATGTTCATGCCGGAGAATTGATTGCTCAGTTGCGTAATGGCGATATCCACCCTGCCTAAAGCCTTGAGCTGGTCGGGGGTCAAGGCCTCCTGCCCGATATCGCCGAAATGGGCGATTCGCAGTCCGGCCATGTCAATAATAAAAATGTAGTTCGAGCCGCCTTCATCTCTGAACTCGTCCCCTTCATTGTGGGCCGAAGCGATGCCGCGAATGGTTACATCCTTAAGTCTAATTTCTCCCACTTTTACATCGAGTTGTTTCCCCTGAAAGGAACTGACGAAATCCAGACGACGATGATCGCCGTGATTGTGGGTGATGAGCAACACATCCTTTGCCGTCGTCGGGCTGGACAGTGCGCCGGGATCATGGACATCAATCAACACCCTTGAGCCTTCAGGGCTGATTAACTCGACCTGGGCATTCTCCTCATAATAGAGTTTAAGGGGGTCGCCGGCCCATGCTTCGTTCAGAAGGACGAGACTGAAACTTGGCGCGCTAATCATGAAGGCAAACAGCATGGCTTTGTAGAATAAGGGTTTCATTTTCTGCTCCTTTGGATGAATTGTTTTAAATTGGCAACAGATGATCCTTTTGCCTACCCACAAGATTGATCTTTATCTCATCCAGTTTGCTTGTCCCCAATTGATAGACACTATCTGCAGCTGCCAGGCAAATCGGAGGCGGCGAGATGGGCCAGGGCCTGCCTCTCAGCGCAGCTCTTTTTTCTTCGAGGATATGCAGACAGACGGTCTCAACCGCTACCGGGTCGGTTCCCGCGATCAAGCCATTATAGGCCCATTGATAACGCGGGTTTTTCTGGGGTCCACGGTCACAAAGGGGAAATAAGGCGTCAACGAGAACCAGCCGGGTTTTGCCCTTCACATTGGGGAGACGCCAGATTTCACCCAATTTAGCGCCGTTTTGCTCGTGATATAAACTCGGGGCACCCGAAAACATGATGTAGTTCTTTAAAACCGTACCGATACCGGTTATCCAGTGGGCCTTTAATGCCGGAAGTGAAATCAGGGCCGTGCAGGTTTCAATCCCAGAAAAAGAGAGACGCCCTTGGGCATTAATGATTTTGTCCTTTGGTATGCCCAAATCCATTAATGAAGTTTCGAGTGCGTCGTACAATTCCCTATGGGTCGGATTGCCGGCGCGTGTCGGGACGATGCCGATCGTATCCTCCGGCTTTACGATACGCATCCAGGCGTCCTTGGGACTCTTTTCGCCAGTCAATTTCATTATGGTCTGATCGAGCATGTGCCTTAATATCTCGGTGTCAATGGTCGTACCGGCGCTATCCATAACCTTTTCATCACGCACCACGGTCACCAAACTGGAGCGGGGCTTATTTTCAGCACCAAAGACCCACTCGACGCCCATTAATGAGGTGCCAAGGGCGGCGCCGACCGTACCACGCATGAAGTCCCTGCGCGTAATAAGACGTTTTTCATTTTGCATAGTCTCCTCCCGCTTTAGTGGATTTGGGATAATGGATGCTGGTGAGTACGGCCTGGGCTGTTTCTTTATCCGGGCATTGAAATACAAGGGCAAGGCACTCATTTTTCAATTCGTATCCCAGCCATCCGTCTTCTATTTGAAATAAACGTGTTTGGCCTGCATTTTGCTCAGAAAGATAGGCGCTGCAAAATAGTTCCAGGGCCTGCCTCGCTTTTTCAGCATCGGCATATTTTATAAGTAAAAAGCGTATCGCTTTTTCACCATTGGCCTTGTTTGCATAGGTTGCAGTGACCGCTTCTGAAGTGAGGTCGAGGTTGAGGATGTTTTCAAAGCTCAAATAGTAGAAGGAATTCAATACCATGTTTGAGCGAAAATAGCATATCCTGTAGTGCTGCAAATGCCGATTTTGTAGGAGTTCATGAGGAAGGCTTTTTAACAAACGCGGTTCGG
>CAZBGF010000313.1:0-3001 GCA_964491255.1 uncultured Verrucomicrobiota bacterium | reverse complement strand
TGCCAGTCCTGAGCTCGTCGAATGGGTCGAACCGTCGAAAGGGCTTCCCTCTAGTCGCCGTTATGGTATACTTCCGGCATGGGTTTTTACGTTGCCAACGAACATCAGGCCGTTGCCGGGAAGCCGCGTCTTCGCCGCCGCCGGAATATACCCATGTCCCGGCGTAGCTTCTTTGCGAAGCCGGACCCCTCGAAAAATCGCGTCTGGAATTTTTTTCCGACTTCTGGTTCCCGCGCCGAGTTTTCCGTGTCGCAACCCGTTGAACCGCATCAGGAAAACGAACCTACCCCTACGATAATCGTGTCGGGTGTGCGCTATTACGGCTACAGATATTACAGTCCGAGTTTAGGGAAATGGCTCAACTGTGACCCGATTGGCCTTAGTGATCGGGAATTACTGTTGGGACTTATATCGCCAAGGGATTATACCAAACAAGCTTCAGTCAGCTTTAATGATATACCCAAAGATATTTTGAATAAAATAATTGATCCATCTGCAGTGATTCAACAGGCATCGACAGATGGGGTCAATGTGCAGCAATATGCCAATTTATATGGTTATGTTCTAAATAGTCCGATGCAGTATGTTGATACCGATGGACGTTCTGCACTTGGGGTGGGCGCAATCGTAATCGCGGGTACAATATACGCCGCCGTTCTTATAAATAATGCATTAGATGCTTTTTGTGCAGGGGTGTATGAATTTGATTACATTGACAAGCAAGGAAAGAAGTGTGCGGGAGAAAATCCTAATGCCAATAATGATCCCTATGCAAAGGCAAAAAGTTTTTGTAAAGCAATAGGCAAAGATAAACAAGTTAATCCGTGGCAACCGGCGCATTAAAAATGTGTATAACATCAACGAAACTTCAGGATCTCACGGCGAGAATGTTATGAAGAAGTCATTCATCCCGCAAATGCTATGTATTACTACGATATTTCTGGCGCTTATTTCATTAATTCTCATACTTTTTGGGTTCGGCATGATGTGGCTCGCTTCGCAAAAACATAATGTCTATGCACAAGGTAGCCATTATGTTTTGCGCATTACTTCTGAATACGGAATACGAGGGCTTCAGGACATTAAAACTGATAGGGAACGCTCTCTGTATCAAACGATCCTATGGATGAATGATCGATGTGCAACAATGGTAAATTTAGGCTACATGCAGGGACGCATTTCTATGGTTTCCGGTATTGGTCTCCTGGTTTTTACGTTGCTCAATGGTATGATATGGTGGAAATTAAGGGCATGTAAAGGGGCTCAGGGCAATTCGGTGATAGAAAAACCGAATAAAATTGAGATCAAAAACGAGAAATGAGGAGCGAAGTTCACAAGCGCTCAGGGCCAGCCCTTGACAATTGACATTCTGGCCGCTATGGGCTCGCTACGCTTCCTCCGTCGCTAAAGCTATGGCGGACAAGCTGCCTCTATAAGCATTGGGTGTAGTAGTCCAGCGAGTTTTTCTTAGGAAAAACTGATTTTTGCGGGTTGAAAATTCATCACGCCTTTAAGCATGAAGCGTCATTGAAGCGGTTAACGGCAGCCGCCGAAGATGAGGAACAGAAGAAAGACGACAGCCAACCAACAAATGCACCTTATTCTTCACCCGCGTCGGACTCGAAACGGTTATTCGTAACGTTAGCTGACGAATAATAATTCAGGAGTGGCTATGGAAAACAAACGCGCACATCTCGCAATGATACAAGGCGTAGTGAACAGATTGGCTCAAGACTCATTTCTCCTCAAGGGATGGAGCGTGGTCTTGGTGTCCGCCTTATTTGCCCTTGCTGCCAATAATTCCAACCAGCATTTCGTTTATCTTGCCTATTTTCCGGCAATCGCATTCTGGATTCTTGATGGGTACTTTCTATGGCAGGAGCGATTATTTCGAGCACTCTACGACAAAGTCAGAGTCTTGAACGAAGATGATATTGACTTCTCGATGAACACCTCCGAATTGAGGGCCGAAAACAAGTCGTGGTGTGATGCAATACTCTCCAACACGCTACTCATTTTTCACGGAACCGTTATTGGTTCTATCGTAGTAGTAATGGTCATGGTCATAATTCAAAACAAAGGAGGTTTGTGATGTCACGCAGAGTATTCTTTAGTTTTCATTATCAGGTAGACATTTGGAGGGTGAATCAGATTAGAAACATACCGAACGTCACCGGCTGTGCAGCCGCTGGCTTCCAAGACGCATCCATTTGGGAGGAGGCCAAGAAGAAAGGCGACGCGGCGATTAAGTCGCTCATCGACAAGGGTCTCGAGAACACATCCGTCACGGTTGTGTTTGTCGGTTCTAAGACCGCCGGACGGACGTACATCAACTACGAGATCGATCAGTCAATCGCACGAGGGAACGGGATCGTCGCCGTCCAGATACACCATCTGAAGGACAAGTATGGAAATACGGACTCTGCGGGAGCGATACCTCCGAAGATCGCAGCCGGTGGCTACAAGGCCTACAAGTACACCGACCACGAATCTCTTGGAAAGTGGATCGAAGAGGCCGCAAAGGCGGCGGGCAAGTAGAAAATATCAGCTAACAAAGCGCTCCACCTGACCGCTATGCCGCCGCGCTTCATAGCGGTCAGAAAGTGTCAGTGTCAGCCCTGGAATTAAGACTTAACGGACAATACAGGCTCGCTACGCCACTTGCGAAGCGACGTGGCTACGCTCGCCCGATGCCGCACCGCCGCGTTCGCTGACGCTCACCCTGTCGTCGCGGATTACGCGAAGCGCGCCTCGCTGACGCGGATTGTGCGTGATTCCCGGTGACCACCAACGCGGGGGACAGCTTTTTCGGGTCGCATCCCGATCGCGCCACGTCGGCCCAAAGGGCCAAGTGGTCACTTGAAAGCGGATCGGGAACCGGCCAACGTCGCATAACGGGTCCATTATGCGTTCGTTCAGCTTTTGGCCACGGAACCGCATCTCGAAACTCGCCGCTCTTTTTCCGTGGCCTCGAAGCCGCGCTTCACACGTTGGCCTTGCG
>CAZBGF010000312.1:0-3024 GCA_964491255.1 uncultured Verrucomicrobiota bacterium | reverse complement strand
ATGACTGGCGTTGCCTTGGCAGAAACAGCATCAAAAAAAGATAATAAATCGGTCTGGCGCGAAGATTTTAAAACGATGCCTGCCGAATGGGTAACAAAACTCAAACCCGGCACAAAACCAGCGGAATTCAGCGTGACACAGGCTTCCGGATCCGAAAATGGATGTCTGAACATGAAGGCTGATAATGCCAGCGCAACGTTCATGATCAAGCTGAAAACCATTGACTTGCACAAAACTCCTATCCTACGCTGGCGCTGGCGAGTTACAACATTTCCCAAAGGCGCTGACGGCCGGAATTCCAAAAAAGATGACCAGGCGATTGGAATCTATGTCAGTCACGGCGGTTTCCTGAACCAGCATTCTATTGCATACCGGTGGGAAACGGAAACTCCGGTTAAATCGGAAGGCACGAGCTCGTATGCCGCGGGCGTGGTCAAGGTGAAATGGATATGCCTGCGTAATAAAAATGATGGCGAAGGAAAAACTTTTTTCATTGAAGAGAGAAATGTCGCGGAAGACTTTAAGAACGCGTTCGGATATATTCCGGACAAAATCGGCGTCGGGGTTTCATGCAACAGCCAATACACTGAAAGCCAGGCTGTTGCCCAGCTTGACTGGATCGAACTGCTGCCGAAAGAGAGCGGTAATCACCCATAACTGCTCAAGCTTGATCTCTTTCTATACCTTGTTCGAAAAAGTATGAAACGCAAAATTCTAAGCCTATCCGCGTAATCCGCGGTGAAAATGTTTTTTTGAATGGCATCTATCTACGGGGCTTCAGTATCCTCTATTTCATGCTCGGCCCCAAGCCGTTCAGGAAAGCAAGTTATCTCCGGCTCAATGGACATATTGTTATAGCGCGCAAAAACTGATAGCCCCTTTTTCCCCATGAACCGTTTAAGAAGTTTGATATCCGTATTAATCAAGTCAACCAACATCAGTCCGTCCACTACGTGTGAAAATTTCTTATCCACATTGAAATCTAAAAGAGTGCCATTCAGTTTTAAATAATGCCTGAGCAAAATCGGAACACCTCTTCCATTTTTCTCAATTTCCGAAATCAGGAGGGAAATGTCGTCAATGTCCCGTACAAATGAATGGAACGACTGTTTGATAAATGCCTTCCCCTTCCACGAGCGAAATGGAACGCGCGGGCTTACATAGCGTGAAAGCTCTGAATCCGACTTATACTGACGCAGAAACTGAACAATCAACTTTTTAGAAACAGCGTGATAATCATGGCTGATGCTGACAGGACCAAACAGCATGTTGTAACGAGGATTCCGAATAATAAACTGCCCGATTCCGCGCCATAAAAGGGCAAGACAATTGTATTCTTTCTGATATTCTGATCTGATAAAGGAACGCCCCAGCTCAATCGCGTCACCTAACTGCTGCAGGAAACCCCGTTTAAACTTAAACAGCGTGTTGGCATACAACCCGGCTTGCCCATATTGTCTTAGAATAACATCAGCGAGACCGAGCCGATATGCTCCAACCAGTTCATGCGCGGTCTTGTTCCAAAGAAATAAATGAAGATAATACGAATCAAATTGGTCGAGATCAATGGATTTGCCAGTGCCTTCCTTGACTTCACGAAACGTTATTTCACGAAGACGCCCAATTTCACGCAGACATTCGGGGATCAATGTTGATTCTGCAATATAAACGGCGAATTTCCTGGTATCCACAAGCTGATTGCTTTCAGGTAATGCGTCTATTTCATTATGAAGCAAAGATGAAGGAACAGAAGGAATGATTTCTTCCTCTATAACTTTTTTTGATCGGAGCATAGCAACAGCAGGAAAACGTGACGGTTTCCGACCAGCTCGATTTTGCATGAAACACGTATTAATTTGCAGGTATTCAATCAAATCTTTATGAGTTTTGAAAGTATCCAGTTTTTTCCAGGAAATTGGCTTCCCGATATACACTTCGACTGTCTTGGACTGCATATTGACTATTTCTCGAGGAATCAAAGCTGTACGAATTTTTGGATGGAGAAGACCCATAATCTGAAACATGAGACTGTTGCGCCCGGGTAAATACACAGGCAAAACATTCGCTTCAGCGTAACGGATGATGGCGCCAACATGAGAGCTCCATGTACTATCATCTACCTTACACTGTCTCCAATGAAAGTGTGAAACCTCGCCAGCGGGAAACGTCAATAAAGCGCCGCCTTTTTTAACCCATTGAATAGCTTCTCTAAGCCCTTTTCTATTATATACGGCTGAGTCTTTACGGCCAAAAGGATCTACCGCAATGACCCGCCTGCCAACTTCTGGAACTCGCTTGAGAAGATAATTACCCATTATTTTAACATCACTTCGCACACTGTCCATAATGGCGGTAAGTATAACCCCTTCAATGCCCCCGAACGGATGGTTCGCAACGACAACAAGAGGCCCTTTATCCGGTATCTTCCGCGAGTCTTCCGAGGAAACCGCATAATTAATGTTCATAACGTCGATACAATCCTTGAAAAAGTCGTCGTTCTTTCTTTCCAGAATGCTTCTCTTGTAAATATTATTCAACGCATCAATTGAAAGTGTTTTTTCTATGGGATACTCCACGAGAGACAAAAACTTACGAAGAACTGGATGGCGTACAGATCCAAATAGATCAATGGCTTTTGGAACGTCGCGAGCATCAGGGGGCTCGACTGAGGAATGTGCTTTTATATCCGGCATAGTAACCACTCAGGTTGTCAGGTTCACGATTGATCGCTTCGCGGTGCATTCTGCCGCGAAGCGGCAAAGTGATGTAGCCTGGGGATTTATTCCCAGAAAACGAACAAACAATACGATGCGCCCTGTAAGGGCGCGGGACTAAACAGATACATCACGGCCGTGAACGGTTATCACCCTTACAACCAGAAACATTACAGATTTTTCTTCTGCAAGCGTATTGAATTTATTTGAGCCTGCACATATTCATATTTATGTGTGTCTGGCTTTATTTCTTTAATGGCCTTTTGATAATACTGTTCAGCCTCATCGTACGCTCTGCGTGAAGCCTCTA
>CAZBGF010000311.1:0-3045 GCA_964491255.1 uncultured Verrucomicrobiota bacterium | reverse complement strand
GCCTGGCCGTAGCCCTGAGCAATGTCGAAGGGGCGAAGGCTGGTGGCTTTCTTTGCTTTGCCTGACCTTATTATTCTGTAACATTTTGTTGATTTTGTCAAAAAACCGAAATCTTAAGGAGCTAAAAGGGCAGATCGTATTCTTTGATTTTTCGCTGAATGGTACGTGTAGAGATACCCAGTTCTTTTGCTGTAAGTTGGCGGCTGCCTTTGTGCCGGTTCAACGACTGGGAAAGCGCTTTCTTTTCAATTTCAGCTAGTGTGAGATTTTCAGGACTGGTTTCTGGATGCATTAAATCTTTTCCCGTTTTATTAAGCTGGATATCGTCAGGTGTTAAATGAGCCGTGGAAGCCATGATTACGGATGATTCAACAACATTATTCAGTTCCCGAACATTGCCGGGCCAATAATAGCTATCGAGTTTTTCATAATAGCCTGGAGCCACCGAGTCGATATGTTTTCCGTGGTTAGCACAGGCGGCCGCAACAAAATGATCAGCAAGAGGGCGAATATCTTCAGGCCGTTCCCTGAGTGGAGGAATCCGAATAGTTACGACCTGGAGCCGATACAGGAGATCATGCCGGAATATTTTTTCGGCTACGAGATCGTCCGGGTTTCTGTTTGTCGCCGAGATCACACGGACATCAACAGGAATGGGTTGTGTTCCACCAACCCGAAGCACTTCCCGCTCTTCGAGCACTCGTAAGAGCCGGGTCTGGACCGTGCCGGGCGCAATGCCGATTTCATCCAGGAACAGTGTTCCGCCGATAGCCCGCTCAAATGCTCCTTCATGACGGTTCACCGCTCCGGTAAATGCTCCTTTTTCATGTCCGAAAAGCTCTGATTCCAGCAGGGATTCGGAAAATGCGCCGCAGTTCACGGCAACGAAAGGGCTGTCCGCCCGGTTCCCGTCAAAATGGATAGCATGTGCTACAAGTTCTTTTCCTGTTCCGCTCTCGCCGACAATCAGTACGGACGCCTGCGTTGATGTGATTGCTTTGATTTGTTTAAGGATCTTCAATATTTTATCAGACCTGGTTATAATCGCACGTGACGATTGCCGGGCATGCAGGGTTTGCTTGAGTGATGAGATTTGTGAGCGAAGCTTTCGGGTTTCAATAGCCCGTGCGACTTTTGTCTGAATATCAGCCAGGTCCAATGGCTTGAGAATATAATCATAAGCGCCGGATTTCAGGGCTGTGACTGCGGATGAGACGGTTCCGTAGGCTGTCATCAGCAGGATGGGAACATGTTCGTCCAGTTGCCGGATTCGCGAAAGGATTTCCAGACCGTTAATATCCGGCAGTCGTATATCTGATAATATTACATCAACATCGTGTTTTTTGAAGAGCCCGATGCCGTTTTCACCATTGTCGGAAGAGAGCGTGTGGTATCCCGACACCTGCATCGCGTCTTCAACTGAACGGCGTCCGTCAGGATCATCTTCAATGATCAGGATTGTCGGTTTATGGGATTTTTCTTTATTCATTTCGATTCTTTTTTATTCTCGCGTGAAGGCGCAAAGTTTTTTTTGACAGAATGAACAGAATTTTTTTATTCGCCACAAAGGCATGAAGTTTTTTTTTAATTACAATTACGAAACAGAAAAAGTCCAAATTGTCTGTGTCCATCTGTGTTCATCTGTGGCTTTCTTTGATTTTCTTTTTTTATTCTCGCGTGAAGGCCCGAAGTTTTTTTATAGAATATTTCGTAATTATTCTGACTACTGACTTCTGACTGCTGACTTCTGAGCGGTTACATCTTCAGAACTGATTTTTATAATAAAACGTGTTCCTTTTCCGTTAGCGCCGGGCCTGACTTCGATAGTTCCATTGCAGTTTTCAATAGCTGTTTTGGCAAGGGCAAGGCCGATTCCCGTTCCATCCGGGCGTTTAGAAAAGAACATATCAAAGATATACTTCCGCTCCGCTCTGGGAATACCGGGGCCGTTATCCATGATTTCAACAATGGCGTCATTTCTTTCAGTGAATGTCGTAACCGTAACGCGCGAGCCTGCTTGCGAAAATTGCTCAGCATTGTTAAGAATATTAAGCAATGCCCGCTTGAATTGCACGGGAAATCCAATGACAGACACCGGGCTTTTCGATAAAAGCGTTACAATATGAATGCCTGCTTTATCAAAACGTAGTTTCAGTAATTCCAGACAGTCCAGCACGCAGCTGTTGATATCAAAACGTTCTTGCCTGCCCGAATCGGGTTTGGATAGCAATAAAAATTCATTCAGCAGTTCGTCAATACGGACAATTGTCTTATTGATGCGTTCAGCCAGCTCGATCATTCGGTTTTTCCTGATATCATTTACGTTTTTCGCCTCGTTCTGGAGCAGTTGCGCGTCCAGTCTCATTGCTGACATAGGGTTCCTGAAGTCGTGAATGATACTGCTGGCCATGGTGCCGGCAAAGGCCAGGTGCTCGTTTTCGCCACGGTGCTTTTGCCATTTCATTTCGCGCTGAACCAATCCAATGATCACTATCAGACAGATTCCGAAGGAAACCACGATGGTCATGATTGACGCGACAAACATTCGTTTTATAGCAGATGTGGTTCCCGTGTATTCCCTTTCAACAATATTTTTTTCCAGCGCGACCTGCACAAGGCGTTTTTTACCATTAGCAAGAAGCACTGTTCGGGTGAAGGTGATTACCGGGATGATTCTCGAACCTGTATCAATTTTTTTTCGACCCACAATGACACGACTCTTGTCTATGACCGAACCAAACTCTTCGTCCGATGTTTTACCCGTTGTAGACAGGGATTGTTTATGAAAGATGACGACATCATTATCTGTTACGGTCACATAACCCAGCCCGTTTTCCAGATGCTGAAGAGAATCGACAGCCCGCATGAATTGATCCGATTCTTTCGGCCCGACAACCGGTTTTATCAGCAGCGGTTCCTTTGCAAGATGCCGTGTAATCACCAAGCCGTGCTGAAGGACTGACAGCGTTGCAGAAGAGCGGCTGGTGTTCACATAGAGTTTGACAAGCATCCAGAGGTTAGCTGCGGCCAGACTGGCGATAAGCA
>CAZBGF010000310.1:0-3065 GCA_964491255.1 uncultured Verrucomicrobiota bacterium | reverse complement strand
TTGTGCAAGGAAAGCGCGGTGAAATTGGGGTTGAAACCCGGCGTTCCGGTTGCGACAGGCGCATTTGACGCTCACCTGGGGGCAGTAGGCGCCGGGATTAAGGCAGGAACGTTGGTGAAAATCATCGGTACATCCACCTGTGATATCATGGTGGCACGTAACACCGGAGAAGTTCCGGATATTCCCGGGGTCTGCGGCATTGTTGATGGCTCTGTTCTTCCCGGCTATTTCGGTATTGAGGCGGGGCAGTCAGCGGTGGGTGATATTTTTCGATGGTTTGTGAATGTTGTATGCGAGGGGGATGATGCCTTGCAAGTGCGCCTGACTGAGGATGCTAAAAATCTTAAGCCGGGTGAAAGCGGATTGGCAGCGCTCGATTGGAATAACGGGAACCGAACGATCCTGGTTGATCCACAGCTGACAGGACTCCTGGTTGGTATGACTCTGCATACCACTCGCGCTGAAATTTACAGGGCCTGGCTCGAAGCTACCGCGTATGGCGCGCTGACAATTATCAATCGTATTGAGGAATATGGAATACCAATTGAGCGAGTTGTTTGTTGCGGCGGTATTTCGGAAAAGAATGATTTATTCATGCAGATTTACGCCGATGTGCTCAATCGTTCTATGTGCATTTCCCGGTCGGCGCAGACGTGCGCGTTGGGAGCCGCAATCGCAGGCGCATTGGCAGCAGGCGCTTACCCGTCTATTGAGTCAGCTGTTGACGCCATGACTGGCGTCAAGGACAGGGTTTTCAAGCCAATTTCCGGGCATGTTGCCATATATAAGGAATTGTATCAGGTTTATAAAACTCTTCATGATGCTTTTAGTGTTTCTGGTATTTCTGGTATGTCCGGAGAGGTTCCTGTGAACCGTGTGATGAAAGACCTGCTCGCGATTAAAGATAAGGGGAGATAGCCACGAAGTAAGAATATGAATTTTATTCCTTATATAAAAAAATTGTTTTATAATCTTTGTGTCTTAGTGGCTATCTTAGTAGTTACAAGGAAAGGTAAATAATGTCTGAAAAGAAAAAGAATGCGATTTCGCCAACTCGTGAGGAAAATTATCCGGAATGGTATCAGCAGGTGATTCGAGCCGCTGACCTGGCTGAAATGTCACCTGTTCGAGGCTGTATGGTGATTAAGCCCTGGGGTTATAGTCTGTGGGAAAATATTCAAAGGGTTCTGGACGGCATGTTTAAGGAACGCGGCGTGCGAAACGCGTATTTTCCGCTCCTTATACCGATGCGATTTCTTGAAAAGGAAGCCAGTCATGTCGAGGGTTTTGCCAAGGAGTGCGCGGTTGTTACACATCACCGGCTGGAGCTTTCCGAGGATGGAAAACTCAAGCCTGCAGGTTTGCTGGAAGAACCGATGGTTATCCGGCCCACGTCTGAAACGATCATTGGCGCGATGTTTGCCAAGTGGATTCAGTCATACCGGGATCTTCCGCTGTTGATCAATCAATGGGTCAATGTTGTGCGGTGGGAAATGAGGACCCGTATGTTTCTCAGAACAACGGAATTTCTATGGCAGGAGGGACATACGGTTCATGCCACGGAAGCCGAGGCGCGCGCGGATACTGAACGCATGTTGAAGGTATACGCGGAGTTTGCGGAGAAGACCATGGCCATGCCGGTTATCATGGGTGAAAAAACAGAGTCCGAGCGTTTTCCGGGCGCGGTATCAACGTATAGTATTGAGGCCATGATGCAGGACTACAAGGCCCTTCAGTCTGGCACGTCCCATTTTCTTGGCCAGAATTTTTCCCGCGCATCGGATATCAAGTATCTTGATACTGATGGGAAAGAACAGTTTGCCTGGACAGCTTCCTGGGGAGTTTCCACGAGGTTAATCGGCGGTCTCATAATGACGCACAGTGATGACGACGGATTGATTCTGCCTCCGCGCCTGGCGCCGGCGCATGTTGTGATTTTGCCCATTATTCATAAGGAATCTTCTCGAAATGAGGTTATGACCTATTGTGAGCGACTGGCAGTAGAATTGCGGGATATACAATATGCCGGTTGTCCTTTGCGTGTCGAACTGGATGCGCGGGAGGGCAGGGGCGGGGATAAGGTCTGGTCATGGATTAAAAAAGGCATTCCTGTTCGTCTTGAAATCGGGCCGAGAGACATCGCATCTGATTCTGTTTTTCTGGCACGTCGTGATCAAGGGCACAGGGACAGGAAGAGTTTATCGCGCGCGGAGCTTCTTCAGACGATTATATCTTTGCTGGATGATATTCAGCATAACCTTTTTGAGAGAGCGCGTGGTTTCCGTGATCGGCATACGCGCGAAATTGATTCCAAAAAAGAATTTTATGATTTTTTCACTCCTGAAAACTCTGGCAAGCCGGAAATCCATGGTGGATTTGCATTTAGTCACTGGAGCGGGGATTCCGAGGTTGAAAAAATTATTCAAAAGGATTTAAATGTAACGATTCGATGCATCCCGTTTGAGTCTCCGGAAGAGCCGGGTAAATGTATTGTCAGCGGTAAGCCCAGTCCGCGCCGTGTTTTGTTTGCTAAGGCTTATTAGCTTGATCTGTTCATCTGCCACTAAGGCGGGCAGGCAAAGGCTTTTCGGATAACATCTTATTAGCCTGAATTATTCATGAACAGTGTAGTTTTGCAAACTTATCGCAAGTGACGTATACTTATTATAAATAAGGGTGGGGGGTGGCAGATTAAATCCATGAAAATTTTTATCGATTTCAGGAAATATGATGGTGTGGTAGGCGGAGTTGAGCAGGGTGTGATTCAGATCACTCGGCACCTTTGCGAACACGGCCACGAAGTGGTTCTCGGTTATAAAGCGCATAAACGTGAGCAAATCGTTGAATTGTTCGGTGAACTTAATGGAATTATCTTGATACCGTTCAATGTGCGAACGCATGTTTTGTCAATGAGAAATGCCTGGCTTGATTCTGTTGTGATCCAGGATTTAGCTAAGCGGGAAGGTGTGGATGTCATTCATTTTCCATATAACTGGAGCTTTCCGTTTTTCAAAAAGGTGCCATGTGTTCTCACTGTTCACGATGTTATTCCCTTAACGTTCAGA
>CAZBGF010000309.1:0-3071 GCA_964491255.1 uncultured Verrucomicrobiota bacterium | reverse complement strand
AGGCGGGCGAAACCATTTCGCTCTAAAGTATTAACCGTTTTCATCTACGTTCAACTGCACAATCCGGGTTAAACCTGAGTAGTCATACGTAATGTTTGATCAACCAACATCTGACCGCTTTCGGCGCGGAACAGGCCGTTGGACGCTTCGTAACCGCCTTCGGCAACAGCTTCCGGGGTGACAATATAGCCCTGTAATTCATTGTTGGCCAATGATATAATAAATATGTTCTTATGAACTTTTTTAACTGCGAGAGCGTAATCAACGAAGACCTCTGCTGGCCAACCTGTGAAGCACCAGCGCCCAACCTTGATCATCTGGACTTCACCGGGCATACATGACTTGATGACATCTGCGAGCCGGCCATCGTGAGCAGCTCGCGCCAAACACAGCGTTTCCTCAGCGCCGAACCAGTCACATTCAGCTGTACGTGTTTCCTGGCGTGGAGCATTGCTTTTCCGGAGCTGTTCCAATCTACTGACAGCCTGCTCAAGTTTTGTCTTAGCTTTCTCTGGTGAAGGGAATTCTTTTCCCGGTAGATCGAGAAATGCTTGAGAGCAATGAAGGGGTACGTCAGAGGAATACTCGATTGAGGGAATCACTTTCGCCACAGCCTTGCCCAGGATACAGCCCAGCCGAACAGCTTCTTCAAACGTGTTTCCTCTGGTTACATGACGCGGGCTCTGATTGCCGGAAGGACCAGTGTGATGAAGCACCGGGCAATTCTTGCCCAGAATATTTTCCTGCAGGAATTGCCGGGACATTCCGGGGAAATCGCCGGAAATAAGAGTCGAGTCCTCATGCAATACAGTGGGGTGCATCGAACAAACCAGCATACAAGCGATGTTTTGTTTGCCATCTGCTTTGCGGACCATTAATACGGGAACTTCATGGTCAGACGGGCCGGCAGGATCACGGCGGTTAGTGCCGATGCCCGTGCTGTCTGCAACAGCCAAACCAAGTTGAGCGGGAACGGCGTGCTGGTATGCATGAATGCCGGCAGTAACTATTCCATCTTCCAGAAATTGTATATAATTGGGATCGACTTTTGGCAGGACGGTATCGGTCTCAGTGCTGAGATGGTTGACTGTGATGGGCCCTGAATGAGTATGAGTACTCGTTATCATAATATTGCCCTTTGGAATGGGGACAGCTTCAGAAATCCGGAGGCGGATACGCGTCACGATATCATTTCTGAGGCAAACGATATCATTGGCAATAAACATCACCTGTACGCGGCCGTCCGACATATAAAGCGCTGAACTCAATAAAGGATCGTTAATACCAGTACTGTATCGTTTGACATGCGGATAGCCGTACAGAAATTGCGAATCCGTTGGCGTTATGTCAGATGAACCGGCGCCTGCTGAAAATGTATTAGTCATAATGTTATCGCAATTACTCAGGAATTCAGAATTCAGGAGTCAGAATTCAGAATGCTTCGAGAATACGCCTCCAGTATTTTACTGACTTCTTTTTTTTATTCTCGCACGAAGCCACAAAGTTTTTAAGAATTTTTGACAGCCTGCCCGCCTGCCCGAGACGACTCGGGTCGGCCAGGGAGCCGCCACCCTGCGGCCAGGGAATTAACAAAATGGACAAAATAATATGAGAGAAAAGCAAAAAAAATTCTGTTCATTCTGTCAAAACTTTCTCTTCATTCTCTTCTGTCTTCCCTGGCTGATACCTGTCCCCTGTCTCCTAAGCAGTTACATATTGCCGAGGCATTAAATCAGTCTCCGGAAGCCGCTTTGGGCAACAGGGCCTTTTAGTTGTTTCTCTACATTACCCTTGCGCAGGGCATCAGCAATTTCGCTGAAGACTTGATCAATGGCAGTGATGTAGCCGTCGATAATTTCATCGGTATGCGATAGCGTCATATAAATCGACATACCTGCCAGAAAGCCGCGCTTGAGCATCTGCTGAATATACAATGTCTTGAGCGCATCGGCAAGTTCGTGTTCGAATTTAAAATACCCTAAACACGGGTGGCAATTATCCATCACGATCGGTAAACCGTATTTCACGCCATAGTCTTTCCAGGCGTCCTTTACCCGTTGCCCCACACGGGCACAGTGCCCCGGCACATCAATACGACTCATCTTTTCCAATGTCGCCAGAGCCGCGACAGGCCCAACGCTTTCAGTCCAGAAAGTACTGCTGATAAATGATTCGTTCGCGCCTTCCATGGCGTCTTTTGTTCCGATGATCGCTGCCATCGGGTGCCCGTTAGCGATTGCCTTGCCGAAGACAGCGATATCGGGATTAACGCCGAAACGCAGATGTGCTCCGCCGTAAATCAGTCGCCAGCCGATAGAGATTTCATCGAAGATAAGAAGCGCACCGGCCTTGTGCGCGCTATCGCGAATGAACTCCAGAAAACCCGGGTCGGGATCAAAATTACGACACGGTTCCATTACCACTGCGGCAAGGTGATCGCCATGCTCGTCAATGATCTTTTGAAATTCCTCGCGGTTGTTGTAGTTGAAAGTGAAATTAGTGCCGCGCAGTTCCCTGGGCACACCCAGTGGAGTAAGTCCCGGTAAAAGGTGACCGCGCAGAGAATCGTCCTCGCCAAGGTTGGCGGACAGATACCAGTCGTGCCAGCCGTGATAGCCACAGCTTGCAATCACTGAACGGTCGGTAGTCGCACGCGCGATACGTATGGCCACTGTTACTGCCTCGCCTCCTGTTCGAGCGTAACGCACCTGTTCAGCCCATGGATGAATTGTGCAGAGCCGGTCTGCGAGCGTCACTTCCTCGGGAGGATTAAGCATTGACCAACTGCCAAATTGAATACGGCGAATAACGGCTCTTGTCACATCCGGATCTTGATAGCCCAGGAGCGCGGCGCCAATACCGTGTATAGTGACATCATAGTAATGCCGGCCATCCAGGTCCCATACATCGCACCCGCGCGCCTTGCTGAAATAGGCCGGCCACTGCTCAGGGGCATGTAATTCAGGCCGTTTGCTGAAAAGCTGTACGCCACCGGGTATTCTGGTTTTGGCATGATTGTATAGTGATTGCGTTTTGTTCGGCTCTTCCTTTTTCATCCCAAGCAGGCGCAG
>CAZBGF010000308.1:0-3075 GCA_964491255.1 uncultured Verrucomicrobiota bacterium | reverse complement strand
CGGAATGCCCCAGATAAAACCGCGTACCAATGAATAACTTGACTCCATTTGATCTTCGTCATTTTCAGATTGCGCACGAAGCATTTCCGACACATCTGATATCATGCCAATGTTATGCAGGTTCGACAGGGCTCGTTCAATTCTGTTGAACAGAACAAAGTGTTTGGGGTCGTCAACCGCTCCGTAAATATTATCAAGCACATCTTTTGCGGTTGCCGGCGCAAGGGAAAAGTCGTGCGATTTCGGGATGATATCCAGTGTAAGCGTCTTTTGCTGAAAGACCAACTTTTGCCATTTGATTGCCAGAATGGTCAGAGACCAGAATGAAAAGAGCGTTATAAAATACGGAGTTGGGCCTCTGTTCAGAAATAACTGACTGAAATACGAATGTCGCACTCCCTCACCTAAAAAGGCAAGGGTTCCGTAGAAAATCACTGTCAGCAACGCTGTAATTCCCATGGCAAACCAATTGTTTACATCAGTATATTTTCCCCCAGTGAAACCAAATCGTTGCTCAATATCACTTTTACGCCAGTCAATAATACGGACTACTTTTTCTGGTGACTGTTTCATGTGCAATGCCTTTCATTTATGCATTTATAAGATAATGTGTATACAATCATAACAACACGTATAACAACACGCATAACAACGATATAATGAAGAAAACTATCATAATGACCACTATGACTCTCCCGGCCGTGTCGAGTTTCTTGGTGTGGTGATATCCTTCAGGATAAACAAGGCATGGAACAGTTATAAACAGATTTGCAATGGGGACGAGAATAAGTAGAGACCACCATCCGCTCATTCCTATGTTACGTAACCGTTGGACCACCAAGACGAAGGTTAGTACACCACCCACTAGAATGTTGATAATAGACAAGTCAAACAATTCAAGAAAGGTACAAAGAAGCCACAGGCCAATATTTCCTAAGAAATAATATAGGCGACCAATACCACCGTAGTTATTCTGTGATACACTAACTGCCTGATTGCCCTTTGTGACAGATTCGTGCTGCCGTAGAGAAGGAGAAGGACGAGATGACGTTTGCCAGAATTCAGGGAACACGTCTCCTGTTTTTACCCATTGTTCTTCGCCTTCCTTGCAGACAGGACTGTGCTGAGTAAGCAGCCCCGTTTCTACAAGCTGTCTTAATTCTGAGATACCAACCGGCCCAACTGTCTCACTTTCTTCAACGTAGAACCATCTTTCTGTAATTGGTTTTTCTTCTGGTTGGACAATGCGAAGTTTAGATCGAGTATCTTCTTCACTTAGACCGCTTGGGGAAGACGCTTGCAAACGAATTGTAGTTTGTATTGGTACTCCGGCGGGAGTAACGTCGGTTACAGTTGCCACACAACAACTGGCACGAAACTCATCTGATTCACAAAGCGGCGTCCACATCCCCTTATCAATAGAAATCTGATGGTGTTTGGTTAGTCGGCTATTTGTCAACATCTCCTTAATTTCGTCGGCAGGCAATGGGCCGGAAAGCTGGGATTTCCATCGAATATAGTACATTTCACTCATGCGACGCCTGCCTTTGTCAAACGAGCTTCCCTGATGATCAATCCAAGAACTAAAAATATTGAAAGTACCGCGATGTGAATTGAATAAACTTCTGGTGAAAAGAAATTATATAATCCATGAAGTGTGGCAGCGATAAATAAACCAGCTATCAATAGCCACCATTGCCCGCTCAAAAAAGCGCGTGCTGTCGCGTAACCGACGATGCCCGCCCATGCCGCGTGCAACAGGGGGAGAGTCATAAAACGCACTAACTGTGCGACCACCATCTCGCCATATTGCTCAAACAGCGATGGGAGCGCATCGGTAACACGTTCCAAGTATTCATTCTGGTTAACTGCGCCATGCGAATTAGAGGCTTGTTGAACGCAGTCGTGAATAACGATTGCGCTCGTTTCCGCTGCATGAGACCAGTACCGCTGTGTATATTCTACACCCTCCTTCATTGCAAAACCCAACCCGGACATCATTCCAAGAAAAAGACCGTCTGAGTAAAATCGAAGCGTCTTAGCGCTCAGACCGAACAGAAGCAATGGTGAAATTTTACAGAGTTCTTCTAATAAACCAACCCCAAGTATGAATCCTAAAAGGCGTTCCCATGTGTTTTTGGCTGAAGGAGCGGCATCTAAAGTACCGGCATATAGTCGTTCAAAAAATGGGATATTTTGCCATGCCAACAACATTGTGATTCCAATGAAAGTTGTAAACCCCGCATACAGTATGCCTTGTTTCCAATCCCGCTTTTGCCAATCTATAAGACTTCCGATTACCCACGCCCAAAAAGCACAAAAATAGGCGCTGAAAAGCCACGCGGTATAAGCAAATGGCAGGCTGAGCCAGTAGTAAAGATATGAAATAACCAACGGGCAGATACCAAATCCTATGATCCAGGGAACAGACCTTGTGCGCAAGACTGTGTCAGGAGACAGGTTTGCAAGAAGGTTTGTGTCCAATTGTCTACTAACGTCGTTGCTGGATTGTTGAGAAAGATGAATGCCTTTTGAAATATCATTTGAATCCCTATTGCTTTTCAATTTAATTGGATGAACCAATCCGGCTTGTTTTTGCACATGATTTGTTTCTAATGTATCCTCGGTCTTATCCTCTTCCTTGAGAACTTGAATATGTGTTTTTAAGTTGTCTAAAGAGGGTTGTTGCAGGAAATCGGTCTGAGCAAGCGGTCGCCAGTGAAGACGATCCTCCGAAACCTCATGGTGTTTTGTAATCCGATTCTGGCTCAACATCTGAAGGATGTTTTCCGCTGGGAAAGGCCCGGAAATCCTTCCGCGCCATCGGACATAGATGAAACGTTGTGTCGTATTTTTATCTGTTTTAAATTGATTCATTGCCGCAGATTAATAGGCCAGGATATTGGCCACGCAAGATTCTTGGTCTCACGAAGGTTATATTTTTGCTTTAAAAAAATCAGATGGTCACGGGTGGTCTTGCCATCAAGCAGAGTAAAGAACGGTTCTCCGGGGATGTATTTTATTTGTTTAACACCATTTACAGACAATTCGGCTGCTACCATAATTTTAGGAACC
>CAZBGF010000307.1:0-3081 GCA_964491255.1 uncultured Verrucomicrobiota bacterium | reverse complement strand
GTTGTCCCTAAATAGCTAATTGTCCGGGCATTTGTATTCCCAAGCGTTGGAGACGCGGCTGTTTCCCATTGATTCGTATTAGTAGGATCCCGGTTAAACCGAGGATCAAGGCATTCAATAGCAACTGTAGATCCAGGCGTCACGGATAGGCCGGGAGGTAGAGAAGGATTTAATTCATCTACTGTGTCAACCCCATCTTTAACCTTTGCTGAAACAAGGGTGAGGTCAAACGAAACAGGATCAGCAGGTAATTGAGCCGTATTTGTAAAGGATACAACTTTAAAGGGCGATAAAGATGACATTGTAATATTAGTTGCTGTCCCTCCAACCGATATTGTTACCGGGCCTGACTTAAAATCAACACTGCCCGCAAAAGAAAATGTTCCCCCACCTGAAACAAAAGGATACCACAATTCGTAAGAAACAGTATTGGTTACATAATAAGGAGGGTTCGGATCCGGCCATTGCTCGCTCTGAAAAACAATTTCATTAATCATTGGCACGGGCTCAACACATGTAGTTAAATTACTCGGCACAGAATCACTATCCATATAATCAATTAAATTGCTGCACAAGATTCCTGCCTGAGCGGCTGTAAACCCGGCATTTGTAAAACTGGCAATAATATAACTTTGCGTTGACACAAGGCTTGAGATATTCCCGCCCACACAGGTCGGCATACTATTTGTCGGAGGAACCGCGTTCGTGTTCCAATATCCGGCAGGGAAATACGAATAAACTGAAAAATTCGTGGGAAATCCATTCAAACAGCTCTTATTCAATTCGTATAATTCATTGAGGGTCTCGTAACGGATATCTGTGGCGCGATTAATAATAAAGGCGGGCGCGTTATTCATTTCAGAAAGATTCGCTATCGCAATTTCATTGGCATTCGTGCCATTCTGTCGGGTAGCGCCCCCCGCGAAATTAGCATCCAGCAAACCGGAACAATTGACAATCAAATAGGCCACACGGCCCATAACATACGCTTCAATATTGGTGACGGTATTGGTGCCTTGTATCACAATATTGGTTGCATCATATCGGATTTTAATCCAATGATAAGACGGATTCTGCGCATTGGCAGCGTACGCATCCGCCCACAGCGCGCGTGGAACATAATTACTGGCTGAGCCCGCGAGGAAATTGACATTCGACCCGGGCAATACCACATTTGTCGAATAGGAATTTGTAGCACGCCATGAAGGATAGACATGTGAACCCAGATTAGACAGATTCGTCCCCATATCCCGCTGAATTTGATCCATGGCCCTTGCCAGGCCCACATGAATCATTTCACGTGCACGGACGCTATTCACATAATTAGCGGCGGCAATCCGTTCCGTGCGCATGGTAATGGAAAAAGCCACACCCATGACCATCATAATGGACAGCAGACCCAGCACCAACACCAGTGCAACACCGCTCTTGGAATTTATTATTTTGCCACGAAGAACACGGCGCGGTAAAGCCACAACCAAAAGAGAATTAACCACGAAGCGCACGAAGGACATGAAGGCGGGGATATAAATCTTACGGATAGTATTACGAAAGGAAAAGTCATTAGAGAACATAGCGTTTAATCCCGTCTTTTAATAACTTCACATTAAAATTAATCAGCAATCCAACTTTAACCCTTGCCAATTTCATATAAGTCAGAAGCTGAGCTTCATGGAGCCCCAGAATATGCTCTACGCTTTTTAATTCGAGAATCAAGGCGCTATCGACCAACACATCAATCCTATAGCCACAATCAAGCTGTAAGCCTTTATATTTGACAGGCAAAGAGACTTGATATTTAGCAGGAATATCTGCAAGTAAAAGTTCCCTGGCCAGGCACTGTTCATAAGCTGTTTCAAGAAGACCGGAGCCAAGTATTCGGTGCACTTCTAAAGCACATCCGATAACCCGATTTGATAATTTATCAAACTCTATTTTCGTGTTCTTCGTGACCTTCGTGGTGTATTCCTTTCCTCTCCCTCGTTCTATCGCACCTCATATCCTTCGCGATTAGGAAAATATACGCGGGTAGTATAACACTTCGCGTTCCGGTTGATAAACTCAGCTTGGTCTGCCCCGCCCAGGTCAGCCACCTTTGTCATATCATCCTTACTGAGCAATACAAGTGAAATATCCACATAGGCCGGCAAACGATTTGAATTCGCAGGATCAGCGGAATAATAATCCGTAATCTCAGTTCCATTATCATCATAAGCACAAAACTTAAGATTAATGATATTATCAATCAGCGTATCATAACCAAAAGATGTATTGTTCCACCAGAGTGGCTTTTTATAACAATGATTAACAGGAACAGCAACAATATCTGCGCTTACCACGCCTCGCATGAGTTCATACGTATCGCCATTTTTACGCATATAATAATAAACTTCACGTGCATCACGATGGTTCGAATCAGGAGTCTCGGACAAAGAAACAAACAAAATTTTATCTGGATATTCCCCAAAAAACGGCACCGGAGGGCCACTATGATAAGTTCTTCCATTTGCTCCTATTCCAGCCTCGTTAATAATTTTGAACGTCAACACATCATCTGCCACTGCCGCTGTGAGCTCCCTAGCCATTAATTCAACAGCGGACCGGCCGGCTATATTGATCTCCGTCTTCCTGACCCCGAGTTTCCATGCCATGGACGCGTCTTGAAACATATTGCATACCATGAGCACCATTACCATTATAATGGCCGAGGAAACCAGGACCTCAAGGAGAGTGAAGGCGGAAGAGGTATGGGAGTGTCGGAGTATGGGAGTATGGGAGCATGAGAGTGGCGGAGTGTCGAGTTTCATAATGTACATCACTTATCCACGCTTTGAATTACATTAAGCGTTCGTGAAACGCTTATGAATTTATTTATTTTCTTTGCGCCTTGGCGTCTTTGCGCGAGTATCTCTTTCCTGATAACAGGCCGAAGTCGAAGCCCAACGGGTGGATTGTTCATGCTTTGCATGAATAATCCAGGTTAATAAGCAAAAGCATTCTCGTAAACCTTTTCAAGAAACCCACACCCAAGCACATTGCTGACCTCGTAAGCACAACCAATGACCTTTTCTGTTATTTCAT
>CAZBGF010000306.1:0-3099 GCA_964491255.1 uncultured Verrucomicrobiota bacterium | reverse complement strand
CTGGATGATGCAAATGAGAGATAGCAACTCAAAAACCGGATTTCGAAAATCGAAAATAATAAGTAATATTATTCTTGTCGGGTTTATGGGAACCGGAAAGAGCGTGGCAGGGAAACGGCTGGCTGAAAAACTGCATTGTTCATTTGTGGATATGGATGCTCTGATTGAGTCGCGGGCGGGGAAGTCGATTGCCAGGATTTTTACGGAAGACGGCGAGCCGCAATTCCGTTCTACAGAAAGAGCCATGGTCAGGGAATTGTCAGGGCAGAAGTCACAGGTTATTGCGGCTGGTGGTGGAGTGGTTTTAAATCCTATCAATATCCGCAATTTCAGCCGAACAGGCTTGGTCATTTGCCTTTCCGCTGATCCGGATGAGCTTAAGCGACGTCTGTCAGGTTCCACGCATCGTCCGCTCCTGGAAAAGGGTGATAAGTCGGCGCGTATTCTGGATATCTTAAAAACAAGACAACAGTTATACGATGCTATTCCGCATCAGATTGATACGACCGATCTGACGGTTGGCGAGGTAGCTGAGAGAATTATTGGAATGATAAAAAATGAATTCATCCGCTAACTTGATATATTCATCTGCCACTAAGCCGCCAAGGCACAAAGTATTCTTTACGAGATAATTGCGAAATGCCGGGAAGAATAACATGGCAATTCTGGTGCTACGCCCTTTTTTTCATAATTGCCTCGTAAGTAATCATCGGACAGATAAAATGACATACAGGAAGGAAGAACAAAATGAATCTGAAAAACAAGTGTGCATTAATTACGGGAAGTTCACGGGGAATAGGCAGGGCAATCGCGTTGACTCTGTCTCAATATGGAGCTGATATTGCCGTCAATTACGTGACAGATAAAGAGGGGGGGAATCTCAATGACGCAAAAAATGTTGCCGGAGAAATTGAACAGCGCGGGGGCAAAGCAAAAATCTTTGAGGCCGACGTAAGCAACTTTGAAAGCGTTTCAAAAATGGCAGCTGAAGTTAAAAATGAATTCGGCAAAATTCATATTTTGGTCAACAATGCCGCCATTCTCAAAGATAGGACATTAAAGAAAATGGCAAAAGACGAATGGGATTCGGTCATTGCCGTGAATTTGACCGGTGCGTTCAACTGTACTCGTCTGATTATTGAAAATATGATAGAAAATAAATGGGGCCGGATAATTAATATTTCCTCTATCAGCGGTCAGACAGGATTTTTCGGCCAGGCTAATTATTCAGCCGCCAAAGCCGGAATTATGGGATTTACCAAATCGGTTGCCAGGGAAATCGCCAGGCATAACATTACTGCAAATGTTATTGCACCGGGCGTTGTGGAAACAGACATGGCAAACCAGATTCCCGCTGAGGTTCGCCAGGAATTTTTAAAACAAATACCTATGGGCCGGTTCGCCAGGCCGGAAGAGATTGCCGAGACGATTGCCTTTTTATGTTCGGAAAAAGCAAGTTATATTACCGGCCAGATAATTCATGTTAACGGCGGATGGTATATGTGATTTCATTAAGTCAAAAATTGTTAAACTGGAAGACGCCATTGAGTTGATAAATAACGGCGACACAATCGCTACAGGCGGATTTGTCGGCAATGGGCATCCGGAAGGATTGACATCCGCTCTGGAGAAAAAATTTTTAAAAACGGGAAAGTCATTTTAATTGAAATAGCCCCGGGAATTAATATGGAAAAACAGATTTTTTATTCAATGGATTTTAAGCCGTATATTGCTCCCGACCTGAAAATAATGAATAAAGAAATATTTTCTGATTCCATTATGAATTTAAGAACAATAATGGGCTGTTAAGGCCACGCCAAGGCGTGGTAAACCATGCTGAATTTAATTTGAAACTCGAAGACTATATTCAGAGCGAGGCCGGGAAACTGGGTTTTTCCGCAGTAGGTTTTGCCCGTGTAGGTGCAAGTCAGACATTCAACAGGTATCAGGACTGGCTTTCCCGCGGGTTTGCCGGTGAGATGGGTTATCTTTTAAAAAACGCATCTCTTCGTTCACATCCTGTAAAAGTGGCTTCTGGAGCTGAATCCGTGATTGTGGTAGCTGCTCGGTATCTGCCTGTTCCGTATTTAGGATGTGATTTATCCCATGCAGGCGGCTATGCTTATTTTTCAACGTATGCTTACGGGCGTGATTATCATGACGTTATTCGCGCGAAATTAAGGCGGTTGGAACAACTGATTCGGCAAAAGCTTCAATCATCATTGACTGCCCGTATTTGCGTGGATTCTGCACCTGTGCTTGAGCGGGAATGGGCTGTTAGAGCTGGATTGGGATGGATTGGCAGACAGGGGAGTCTCGTTAACGCGGAATTCGGATGCTGTATGTTTCTTGGAGAATTGTTTGTCGATATTGAACTTGAAGATACTCTGTCCATCCCGAATCAATGCAAAGACTGCCGACTTTGCATTGATGTCTGTCCAACGGGCGCAATTCAGCCTGATGGATTCGTGGATGCGCGGCGGTGTATTTCCTACCTGACAATTGAGCATAAAGGAATGATTCCTGAGGAGCTCCGGTCTCTGATCGGTTCATCTTTGTTTGGATGTGATCGCTGTACAGCGATCTGTCCCTGGAATCAGAAAAGTGAAGAAAATATTATGCCTGAGTTCGATCAACCCGGAATTCATCTGCCATTGCCGGAGGAATGTCTGGCCATGAGCGAGCGCGATTTTACCCGCCGGTTTTCCGGAACTGCGGTTTATCGGACAGGCCTTGAGCGCCTTCAGAGGAATGCAGTTATCGTGTTGGGGAATGAGAGGAGAAAGTCATTGGTGCCAATGCTGAAAAAGAGCTTGAAAAGCCCCTTTCGCCTGGTGCGTGAGCATGTGCCCTGGGCTCTTAATCAGGTGAATCAAGCTTAAGACGAGGAGGTCATTCGACCCCGACTGTTCGGGGTCGAATGGGGTTGCAAGGTTCCACGTTCAAGGTTCACATTTATTAAGAATGACCGAGTTTGCCCGATACGACGCTCGGATCGTCCAGGGTTTCCCCTGTTTTTTCGCGTCAGTCCGATTTCGCTGGCCTATAGTACTGTAAAGAATTGTGTGTAAAAAGGAATGGGAGTAGTCAAGAGGAAAT
>CAZBGF010000305.1:0-3108 GCA_964491255.1 uncultured Verrucomicrobiota bacterium | reverse complement strand
TGTGGGAGTATGGGTGTATCGGGGTATCGGTCTGGAGAGTATCGGAAACAACTGATAACTGATCTCAGGATACTATGAATCTATCGAACAAATTAACACTGAGTCGATTTGGAATGGTGTTTATTATGACACTGTTCCTTACTTCATCGCTTCCATTTGGAAAGACGTTTGCTTTACTGACCTTTCTGCTGGCCGCGCTTACTGATTACTGGGACGGGCGTCTGGCTCGGAGCCATTACGGGGTGACGGCATTTGGACAGTTGATGGACCCGCTCGCTGATAAGGCTCTGATTTGCGCTGCATTTATTTCATTTGTTGCGATGGATCAGATTGTTCCTGCCTGGATTGTTATCGTTATCATTACTCGTGAATTTATGGTCACCGGGATACGGCTTCTGGCAGTCAGTCAGGGTCATATTATCCCTGCGGGGCGATGGGGCAAGCATAAAACTATTTGGCAGATTGTGGTGATTATCGTGATTATTTCAGGGGAGTCTCTTCGCGAGGATATTTTCCCGCTGATTTTCAATGAGAATACGCTGCAGACTTTTTTAACCTTGTATTATAATCGTTACTTCAGTTATGTGACTTTTATAATTTCCGCACTGGTTGCGGTATTGACTGTAGTTTCCGGAACCATCTATTTTTGGCGATGTAGGAATATGGTGATGACTGATGCGTAATCAGGAATGGGATATCAGGCCTCGCGACACAGAGTGCCGGCAATGTCAGGTTTCTTTCACTGATCAGCAAGCGTATGTATCACGCTTGATTTTCAGTAAGGATGGATATGAGCGTTCGGATTATTGCAAGGCATGCTGGGTTCAGCAGATGAAAATCGACAAGATCGTCAGTGTCTGGAATGGTATTTACAAGATGCCTCCGCCAAAACCCGAGGAACCTCTCAAGAAAGAAACCGTCGAGTCTCTGCTTCGCCGTTTAATTGAATGCCATGACGAAGTTCACCGGAATGTGATATTTATTCTTATCGTGATGCTGGAGCGCCGGCGTATTCTGGTGGAAAGGGATGTTCAGAGAAGTGAAGATGGTAATGTCGTTCGTGTTTACGAGCATCGGGAAACAGGTGAAACATTTGTGATTACCGATCCCATGCTTCGCATGGATCAGATTGAAAGTGTTCAGGAGGAAGTGATGGCCATGCTTTCGGGCCGGGGGCCGGAGGAAACTCGGAACTCGGAACGGGGAACTCGGAAGACAAAGATCAGAGCGTGGAGGACGGAAGACGGAGGACGGAAGACGGAAGACGGAGGACGGAAGACAGAGGACGGAAGACGGATGACGGATGAGACATTAGTTCCTTAGACACTTTAGACACGTATGAGAGTATCTGAAATAACTTATAACTTATAAATTATAAATTATCACCGACAACCCATTCGACAGGTGCGACTGGGGCTCACTGCAAACAAGCTCAGAGCAGGTTGACAACTATGCTGGACTGGAAAATAGCAGGGGGGCTGATTTTTGATGGCTCTGGTTCTTCCGCGCTTCGCGCTGATGTCGGTATTTGCGGCGATCGCATTTTCGTGATCGGTGATTTGACAGACTGTGAAGCGAAAAACACTGTTGACGCCTCGGAATGCATGGTATGCCCCGGCTTTATTGACGCTCATTCCCATTCTGATACTTATCTGTTGATTGAACCCTTGGCGCAAAGCAAAATTTATCAGGGCATCACTACAGAGATCGTGGGGAATTGCGGCGTTTCAGCCGCACCTTTATTTTCTTGTGCTCGGTTGCCCTCAGATTGGGAGGATAAACGTTATCCGGATTCCTGGAAGAGTGTAGCCGATTATATTAATCTGCTTGAACGTGTGCGGCCGGCGCCTAATGTGGTTGTCCTGGTCGGTCATGGTAAACTGCGTGGATGTATAATGGGTTATGAAGCGCGTGCGGCAACATCAGACGAACTTCGGGCCATGGCAAGTCTGCTGGAGCGAAGCATGGAGGCTGGCGGGCAAGGGCTCAGTACCGGCCTGATTTACACACCGGGCATGTATGCTGCTAAGCGTGAACTGGAGTTTCTGGCCCGGATAGTGTCTCGACACGACGGTATTTATACCACTCACATGCGTAATGAGGGGCGTTATCTTCTAGCGGCCGTTGAAGAAGCCATTAGCATTGGGCGTAAGACGGGGGTACGTGTTGAAATTTCCCATTTAAAGACTTCCGGACAGGCTAATTGGCCGCTTATTGATTCCGCGCTTGCTTTAATCGAAAAGGCGCGGGACCAGGGGATTTCTATAGCGGCTGACCGTTATCCTTATACAATGTCTTCTACGGATCTGGATGTGATTTTTCCCGACTGGGCCGTTGAAGGAGGAAGAGATGCGATACTTCAGCGCCTTCGGAATCCGGTCCAAAAAGCTCGGCTTCGGCAACAGCTTTTAGAGGAACGTTCTTCGGATTACTGGGGATCGGTTGTTATCGGTTCAACGAATCATCCGGATAACGCGCGTTTTCAAGGAGTTCCTTTGATAGAAGTTGCTGAAATTTTGAATATGGATCCTGTTGATGCCGTGTTAATGCTCACTGACACCGATGAATTGCAAACCGGCGCGTTTTTTTCTGGAATGAGTGAGGAAAACATGTGGAAGATACTATCAAAGCCGTATGTTATGATTGGAACAGATGCTTCATTACGGGCGTTGACAGGGCCGTTAAGCCATGATTATCCGCATCCTCGAGCCTACGGAACTGTTCCAAGGTTTTTAAGGGCAGCATTGGATGGGAAAACAGTGCCGCTGGCAGAAGCGATCAGAAAAATGACATCTCTGCCGGCAGAGCAGTTTAAATTGTCACGCAGAGGTCGAATCGCGAAAGGCATGACGGCGGATATTGTCGTGTTCAATCCGTCCAGCATAGGGGATATGTCAACTTATGCCGAGCCTCATCAATTATCGCGCGGCATAGAGTTCGTAATGGTTAATGGAGAAGCGACGTTAAATTCAGACGGGCTGACAGGTCTACACGCTGGTCGTGTTCTGCGGTAAAGCGCTTAAGTGATGAATATGGTCATGGAGAATGTGGGTGATAAGGACAAAGGCGTCTTGTGAATGCAGGGGGGGAAGGGTGGCGTTATCCACC
>CAZBGF010000304.1:0-3121 GCA_964491255.1 uncultured Verrucomicrobiota bacterium | reverse complement strand
GGGATAATATCCAAATACCGGAACAGCCTGCCCGTGGGACCGCCCTGCCAGCCGCCCCGTACGTACGGGGCGAGTGACGCGGCGGCCAGGAATTGACACTGATATAAAGAAAGAAAATAAGATTTTTCATTTCACTATCAATTATTTGAGAAATTCTTGATCTTTATCCGCGAAAATCCGCGGTTAAAAGGCTTTTCGGATTGGGTCTAAATACGCATTGCTCTCGGATTGTCAGGTGAAGTCAATTGTTTGCGCCACTTCCATTGCTATCTTCGACCATTTCCACAAACGTTGTGGTTCGTATCGAACTGTGCTGATATCTTTCATAATGACTTCCTTTGCGCATCCTCTTGTTTTCTGCAAAACTTCAACCAGGGTTTTTTTTACTTGCTGCGAATTCCATTGGTCAGTGGCGAACACAGCCGGATTTGGTTTGTACGAGAGAACGTATCTTCCGTTTGTCAGCTCGACCATTTTTTCAACATCTGCCCACGGGCTCATGGATATCTTTCGCAGGTGCGGTATGCTTTCCAGAATTTTGATTTTGTTGTGAAGCGGCTCGCAGCATCCGTAGTAAGTCAACCCGAATTGATCCATCCAGCGTCTTTCATACCGAAGTGCGAATTCTTCATGCATTTCAGGAGATACATCGGAGAATATCTGCGCCGTACCACAGCCCCACTGGTCTATTGTTCGAACATGCGTGGAATCAAATTTTTCTTTGGGTAATTCGTCAGTGTAACCCAGCCCGCCAGAACCAACTCGGTAGTTGCCGCCCCTTACAGACAGTAGATTCAACTCCCGCCATTGCCGCAACCGACCCAGATATGCGTTGACGAGACGTTCCATAGCCTGATGAACTAATTCCGGGCGCATTATAAGATCCGTCAAAGCTTTTTCCATATCCCACCAGCGAATCAGCTCGTCCCATGGAGCAAACCACCGGTGTCTGATGCCGGTCTTCTCAACGGGCAGTATGTCGCCAAAAATATCTACGAGGATTTGACAGTTGCGCTCACTGGCCTCTTCATCATGTGTTATCACAGGTGTTTTGATCTTCTCTAAATCATTTTCGTTTTCGATTTGGGCACGGAAACCCCGTGAATATACATCGCTTTTTTCATCAGTGACTGCGACATCAACGTCTTCGGCAATGCCGAATCCTGTGTCATGAATGACGAGCGGGGAAAGGTATACAGGCTCTACAACCATGTCGGCAGGCATGTGGTTCCACTGGTAGAGCACTCTGCGCAGATTCTGTTCCACATTCCGGCAAAATGGCGTGCTTGTCTGCAGTTCCAACTCTCCGTTCACGCCCATCTCGTGCCACGGTATTTCATTGATCCATACCAGCGGCCTGCCAGGCTTATTGCTGTTCAGTCTTTTCCATTCCGCAATCGTTTTTTTGTGGACAGGCAAAGCGGCTATCTCCGCATACCGTTCTGCAAGTTTCCGCAAAATCGTTCTGTCTTTTTCAGATACGTTCATGTTGCTGTTAATTCGGCGAGCGTTGAAGAGTTTTGTTGGAATTTCTCTTTTTTTTATAAAATATTTTGTGCCCAGATATTCAGAATCCCGACTCCTTTATTCTGGCTCCTGAACATTTGCAATTATCTTACTGTTTTTTGACTGAATGAGTCAAACTATCTTGCGTGGAATTCAGCGAATCATTTTGTAATGCTTCATGCTTTTCATGTCCTTCGTGCGAAAACAGCATTAAGAAAAAACGAAAAAAATCCTTTTCTTCAGCATTTGTTTTTTTATACTCTCTCTTTCATGGAAATGTAGACTTCTGCAAAATAGCAGGAGCGCAGTTGCACGGGCAAGGCTCTTGAATAACAGGCAAGAATGCCTGTTTTCCTATCATTGAACGCGCAAACGAGACAATTTAGCAAAAATCTTTGGAAATATTCCTTTCCGGTACAAGAGGACAACAGTATGTTTGAATTTAAACCCGACCTGCAAGACGTCGTGAACCGGTTCGAGGCGTGGTGGGATTGCGACATTATTGACCGACCGCTCGCGAGCATCCGCTTTCCAAAACCGGTGTCAGAGCAGACCGCTCTACCAAAAAAGCGTCATGCTACTATTCGGGACCGCTGGATGGACACGGAGTACAGGGTCGAAGAAATCGTCGCTCGGCTGTACAATACGGTTCATTATGCTGACGCGCTTCCTATTGGCTGGCCGAACCTCGGTCCTGAAATTTTCCCAGCCTTTTACGGCTGCCCCATACATTACGGGGAAACCACGGCCTGGAGCGAACCGATCCTGCATGACTGGCGGCCTGAATCAGTTGAAAAGCTTTGCCTCGACACCGATGGGATTTACTTCCGCAAGATCATGGAAATGACGGACGCGCTCATCGAGGCCGGAAAAAACCGGTTCATTGTCGGCTACACAGATCTCCATCCCGGCGGAGACTGTCTGGCTGCTTTCCGCGACCCGCAGGAGCTGTGCGTCGACCTGATCGAACATCCTGCGGAAGTCAGCGCGCTCTGCACGCGCGTGACAGACGATTTCCTTCGTGTCTACGACATATTCTACGACAAACTCTCGGCGGCCGGGATGCCTAGCACGACGTGGTTAGCGGCAACGTGCCGAGGCAGATACCACGTACCGTCCAACGATTTTTCCTGCATGATTTCGGACGAGATGTTTGAGAGCATTTTTCTTCCCGAGCTTGTCCGAGAATGCCGACACATGGACCGCTGTATCTACCATCTTGACGGTCCGCAGGCCCTGCGCTATCTCGACGTGCTTCTGGATATCCCCGAGATTCACGCCATCCAGTGGGTGCCGGGGGCCGGACACAATTACTGGGCAGACTGGATCGACATTTACAAGCGCATACAGGCCGCCGGCAAAGCGATACAGATAAACAATGTTCCCGTGTCCGAGTTGGCCAGTGTTTTTGAAGTACTGCGACCCGAGGGGGTCTGGCTCAATAACGTAACTGGCATCGAGAATAAGAATGAGGCCGAGGCCGCGCTGAAGGTAATCGAGCGAAGGGGACACTAATTAGAGCTTATACGAAAAGGTCTTGAAACTTAAGAATGCAAAAAACAAAAGAGATGTTTACTCAGGCACAAAGTGACAAAGGCACATAGGCACAAAGCAG
>CAZBGF010000303.1:0-3126 GCA_964491255.1 uncultured Verrucomicrobiota bacterium | reverse complement strand
GGAATTTCAAGAAGCTTGGAAAGATATTTATCCGCAAAACCATCTTTCTTGGCCCGAACAAGAAAATCATCGGATAACGCATTGCCTTTTAACCGCAGGATTTCTTCCTCCAGATCAACTAATTCTTTCATCTGTTGAATGAACCAGGCTTTGATATACGTTTTCTTATAAAGATCGTCAACATTTGCGCCTTTCCGGAGAGCCTCGTACATGATGAACTGCCGCTCGCTTGTGGGTTCCTTCAGCATATCCATCAATTCGGAAAGCTGCCTGTCATGAAAATCCTTCGCAAATCCAAGTCCGTAACGTCCTTTTTCAAGTGACCGAATAGACTTTTGAAAAGCCTCTTTATACGTTTTGCCTATGCTCATCACTTCGCCAACAGCGCGCATCTGCGTGCCAAGCCTGTCTTCGGCATCGCTGAATTTCTCAAAAGCCCACCGTGGAAATTTAACCACGACGTAATCGCCTGATGGTTTGTATTTATCAAGCGTTCCTTCTTTCCAGTAAGGGATTTCGTCCAGTGTCATTCCGAGAGCAAGCATTGATGAAATCATAGCAATAGGAAATCCCGTTGCCTTGGATGCCAGAGCAGACGAACGCGACGTTCTCGGATTGATTTCAATAATCACAACCCGGCCCGTATCCGGATCGTGCGCAAACTGGACGTTAGTTCCGCCGATGATTTTAATAGCTTCAACAATGGAATAGGCATATTTCTGCAGTCGTTCCTGAAGTTCCTTTGAAATTGTCAACATAGGAGCTGTACAAAAGGAATCACCGGTATGAACACCCATCGCATCCACATTCTCAATAAAACAGACTGTGATGATCTGCTTCTTAGCGTCCCTCACTATTTCGAGCTCCAGTTCTTCCCATCCAAGAACTGATTCCTCAACCAGGATTTGACCAACGAGGCTGGCATCGATGCCCCTGGCGGCTACTGCTCTCAGTTCTTCGACATTATAAACCAGGCCGCCCCCAGTCCCGCCCATGGTATACGCGGGCCGAATAACCACCGGATAGCCAAGCTCGGCAGCAATGGATTCCGCCTCTTCCACATTGTATGCCGGATTGCTCTTTGGCATAGGAATATTGAGCTTGCTCATAGTATCCTTGAAAGCAATACGGTCCTCACCCCGCTCTATGGCGTCCATATCAACACCCATCATTTTCACGCCATACTTATCAAGAACACCTGATTTAGCCAGTTCAGATGATAAATTGAGGCCGGTTTGCCCCCCAAGGTTAGGAAGCAGCGCGTCCGGCCGCTCCTTTTCTATAATTCTTGTCAACGCCCGCAGATTGAGCGGCTCGATATAAGTCACATCCGCCATTCCGGGATCAGTCATGATGGTCGCAGGATTGGAGTTGACCAGAACAATCTCATATCCAAGTTTCCTCAACGCCTTACAGGCCTGAGTGCCTGAATAATCAAACTCACACGCCTGCCCGATTATAATCGGGCCGGAACCAATTATTAACACTTTGTGAATATCATTACGCTTCGGCATATATACAAAACTCCTCTTTGATTGTTGAAATAAAAATGTCTCAACGCAATGTTATAACCATTTGATTCCATGCGTGCAACTAAAATACAGTGCTCATGAGAAAGCTCACGCAAAAACCCCGCCAAAGTCGGGGTAAACGCAAAGCTTGCTGCAGAGGGACATGACCGCGACACCTCAGATCATCAGATCAATATTCAAGAACTTCATCGCGTTCCCACCGAGAATCATATCCTTGTGTTCCTGAGGTGCCTCCAGATTTCTGATTCTCCGTAGATACGCCCTGGTAACAGCTGGATGTCCGATTCCGCCGTCGGATCCGAACAAAAGCTTATCCGGACCGAGCTCGTTGTAAAGTGTCTGGATGCCCCACTGCGTTGGGCCGCTGAGACAAAGCCACAGGTTCGGCAACTCCTTTACTGCATCAATAAAATCAGGCCAGAGCTCACGCAAGCCGCCGTGTGCCGACAACACCCTGAGCTTCGGGTACTTACGTGCGTAGTAGGCGACCTGTATCGCGGAACAGTACTCGGGCGACCCATCATGCAGGGTAACCGGCACATCCAGATCAATTGCCTCCTCGGCAACTATGTCCATACCAACTGCCGAAATCGGGTACCCCTGAACTACCGGAACGAATTTCAGGCCGCACAGTCCCAGGTCATTGACGATTCTTCTGATCTCCGCGCGAAGCTGTTTTTCCGGCCATGCGGGGTGCACCGTTCCCCAAGGGTACAGCCGGCCCGGTGCCTGGTCGCGAAGACGCGCCAGCCCGTCGTTAGCTTTCGGCATTAAAGACTCCAGGCTCAACTGCTTCGTCATGAACACGAAACAAGCGTCAATACCGTTTGTTTCATATTGCTCCAGGAACGTATCGAGATCGGCAGTCACCATCCCGTAAGAGGGATGCTGTTTACCTACGAACTCCTCCATGGGCTCTATGTGACTATGCGCATCGATAATCATATCGGGAGTTTTCCTTTAAACACCTCTTGAACGGCACTGCTAAGTATCCTGTCCAGACCCGAAGAATCGTTGAACACATCCCGGAGATTATCCAGTTCGATTGCCGGGATATACTCTGGTGCATTTGAGCCAAAGACCACTCGATCTTCGATCTTGTGCACTTGCCAACTGCAAAAATTCGCGGGCCCGTTTCTCGAAGTTTCTATCCAAACATTGTTCGTAAATTCAAGTCCCCTGACAGTGTCATTGTAGTAGTCACTTGCCCCGGCATGCCCCATCAGGAAATTCACCATGGAGAAACGTCTTGCCAATTCGATCAGATGAAACGGCTCAGCTACTCCGGCCGTACCCGTATGCGCATACACCGGCACATCGAATTCCGCCGCCGCTTCCAAAAGCGGATCCACAATGTGTTCGCTTAATCTAAAACCCTGCAACACGGAATGAAGCTTAATGCCCATCATGCCTTTATCCAGCGCCCTCCTAATCTCATTTCTTGCGTCATCACCAAACCAGGGATTTGCCACCGCCATACCGGCCAGACGATCCGGATGGGATTTAACGGTGTCAAGAACAAAGTCATTGCCCTCACGGTTGCGAGAAGTGTAACTTAAAATGCCGCAGATATAAAAGAAAGCGTTCCATGCCC
>CAZBGF010000302.1:664-3147 GCA_964491255.1 uncultured Verrucomicrobiota bacterium | reverse complement strand
GATGTTTTTGTTTCAGGAAAACGGCTGAGAAGGCCGTTTTCCTGAAGAGCTTCGCACCAGGAAGCGGGAACTCCCCGCTTCCTGGTGCAAACTCTGCGATCTCGGGCTCTTGAGCGCGGGAGCGCAGGCGTGAGACAGAATTGTTTGACGGGGTTCAGTGAATACTTGCCTAAAATTGTAGAATTGGCAACAGTATGACTCAATCAATAAAACAATTAGCATTATCGGGATGCGTGGTTATGCTGTTAGTCAGTTGCATTCAGGAGAGCATGGGAGAGGGTAAGATGAATGTTCAGTCGCAACGTGTGATTCGGCAAGCTGTTGGAAGCGGACGATGGTTTCCGGGGAATCGGGAAACGCTTCAACACTCGATTGAAGACTATATCAATCAAGCCAGGCTCAAGGATATTCAGGGTAGGATTGTGGGTGTTATGGCTCCGCATGCGGGCTATCCATATTGCGGAAAAGTTGCAGGTTATGTGTATAGCGCCATTCGTGACCAGGCTCAGGCAGGAGATGTGCCGGATACGGTCGTGATTCTTGGAATCAGTCATCGTGGCGGGTTTCCTGGAGTTGTTCTGATGGATGGAGATGCAATTGCGACACCACTTGGTGAAGCGCAGATAGATAAAGAGGCAACGTCTGTTTTGGCTGGCAAGAGTGATTTAATACGGATGGATTACACACCGCATAACGGGGAATGGTCCGCGGAGAACCAAGTTCCATTTGTACAGACCGTGCTTCCCGGGACGCCCCTGGTAATCGCCATAATCGGTGATCATGATATGCGAACTACAGAAGCGCTGGTTGCCGCGCTTGATGAACTTGCGCGTAAAAAAAAGATATTAGTAATAGCCAGTACTGATATGTTGCATAATGCTGATTATGATCTGGTGACAAGAACAGATAAGGACAGCTTAAAACTTGTTTCCGCTATGAAAATCGATAATATTCTGAAAGATTGGAGCTATCGGCATCAAACATTTTGTGGTGTTATGGCTCTGGTTGTGACGATGCGGTTTGCCGAACATCAGGGATGCCATGCAGGTATGGTGCTCTATTATCGAAATAGCGGTGATGATTTTCCCGATAGTCGTGGGCAATGGGTAGTCGGTTATGGGGCGGCAGTTTTTACCGTTTTTCCGGAGAAAAAATAATGTAACTGCTCAGCTGGAAGCTATCCGAAAAGGGTATTGCATCTGAAACGCGCTGAAAGACATAAGAAATTTAACCGCGGATTACACTGATGGGCGCTGATAAAAGAGAAAAAAGAATAAATGTGTTTTATATTTACCATTTTGCTATCAATTATTTGAAAAGTTTTTGATCTTTATCCGTGTTATCCGCCCGCCTGCAACGCTGTAGCACTGCGGGCAGGCGCAATCCGTGGTCAAAATGCTTTTCGGATGGGGTCTAGTTATGCGGAATCTTTGAAAAGCGTGTCAAACCTGAAAAATCGAAAATTGGTAGCCAAGCGAAGCGAGGTTACCCTTAACAGGAGGAAATCATGGTAAAAAATACGGCTGTTTCCGATACACGGAATTTTGTATTACTGGGCCATGCACAGAGTGGCAAAACGACGTTGTGCGATGCTTTGTTGTTTAAACTTGGGTTGAATGATCGTTTGGGTTCCGTGAGCGCGGGAACCAGTATGACCGACTACACGCGGGAAGAAATTGATCGCAAAATTACTATCTACGCTAAATCATTTTCAGGACCTTTCAAAACGAAACAGGGAAAACAATTTAAAATGGTTTTCACTGATACGCCGGGGCATGGTGATTTTTTTGGCCGGGTGATATGCGCTTGCAGGGCCGCGGATTCGGCATTAATTGAGGTGAATGCCGCTGATGGAATTCAGGTTGGGTCAGCCAGAGTCTGGCGTCATTGCACAAAGCTTGAAATGCCACGCGGCGTGGTCATCACCGGCCTGGATCAAGATAATACGGATTTCAATAAAATTTTATCTGACATTCAAAAGAATTGGGGCGCCAAATGTGTTCCGGTTGTCATTCCTTTATCCGGGTCTGATGGAGTGATTGACATTATAGGAACTGACGAAATCCAGGGTCCTGGGGCGGAACAAATCAAAACATTCAAAAGCAAATTAACCGAACTGGCGGCTGAGGCGGATGATGTCTTGATTGAAAAATATCTGGGTGGTGAATCCTTGACAAAGGATGAATTAACGAATGGGCTCAGGCGGGCTATGCAAGCCGGTCGTTTTATTCCTGTTTTTGCTGTAATGGCGATTAAGGATATTGGAATCAGCGAATTGCTTGAGAGTATAAGCTGGTTGTTTCCGAGTCCAGCTGATTTGATTGTTCAGGATATTGATGGAAAGGCAGTCAATACGGCAACGGATGGGCCGTTCGTGGGAGTGGTGTGGCGAACTGTTACGGATCCCTACGCTGGCAAACTGGCGTTTGTTCGCGTATTAGGTGGCACTTTGAGAGACGATATGGAAGTCATAAATACGACAC
>CAZBGF010000302.1:0-654 GCA_964491255.1 uncultured Verrucomicrobiota bacterium | reverse complement strand
GCTGACTAATGGAGGAAAAAAACCCGGCTCTGTTTCTGAAGCTACAGCTGGTGATATTATTGCATTGCCAAAGATGAAGAAAACGATTGTCAACGATGTGCTTTGTTCGGTTGGTCATAAAGTGGCATTTGCGGCGCTTGAGTTACCATCTCCTGTAGTCTTTTGTACTGTTGTGGCAAAGGACAGGAAAGATGAGGACAAGATCGGCATTGCTCTTGCACGTGTTGCGGAAGACGATCCAACCTTATTTATCGAGAAACATGCGGACACGAATGAGCTCGTTATTTCCGGAATGGGCAATGTTCATGTTGAAGTAGTGCGTGATTTGATGAAGAAACGCAGTAATGTGGATGTAGATTTCAAAACACCAAAAGTGTCTTACAGGGAAACAGTGACAAGTCAGGGTAGCGGACATTACAAACATAAAAAACAGTCGGGCGGCCATGGTCAATATGGAGAGGTCTACGCCAGAGTAGATTCTAAGAAATCTGATGAAGAGTGGTTTGAAAATGCGATAGTCGGAGGTGTGATTCCGCGTAATTTCATTCCAGCCTGCGAAAAAGGTTGTGTGGAAGCCATGGTTCATGGCGTGATTGCTGAATATCCGGTGGTTGACGTTAAAGTGACGTTATTTGATGGTTCATTCCATGAAGT
>CAZBGF010000301.1:0-3163 GCA_964491255.1 uncultured Verrucomicrobiota bacterium | reverse complement strand
ACCCCGGTTCGTCTGATCCGTCACCTTCGAAAATCCACCCGGCATGAGTCGTAAGACAGCACGTCGCAACGATTAATAGAGTTAACATTAGGTTATATCGTTTCATTGTGTCTTTCTCCTGTTAATTTTGTTAGAAAAAATAAAATTGCATATGTGCATATGAATTGAAATTCAATTTAAGTCTACACGATTCTGTGATTTGAAACAAGTGTATTAAAACAATATTTTAACCGTATGGAATTTGTATTTTTTGGACGCAGATGGACGCAAATTGTCAGGATTAAAAGTTATGAAGGCGCTTTAGTCACTTTTAATTATCTGCGTATATCTTGCCACGTCGGCTCCGCCAAGTGGCCGCTTGCGAAGCGACGTGGCGATAATCTGCGTTCTATTAATTTAATAAGCGCGCGAATCGATTTCTCTAAGGAGTTCTTTCGACAGTTTCGGCCCACACCGATCTTTGTGTTGAAGAATAGCTGGAGACAGCACGATCGTATCAGGAGCAAACTTTCCAATACTTTTGATTCTGCCTTTTGCCGCGACACATTCGCCGGTTGAAAGGGCGCCCACACGCTTGATGGACAATGGTTTAGTGAGAACCAGTATGACTTTCATCTCCGAACTCGGCTCTACAGTAACAAGCGTGAATGCTCTGTCCACTGGAACATCCTTTTTAATTTTTTTAACCTTCAGATAACGAAAAGTATGAATCCGCTGTGCGACGGCCTTTTGGATTTTTAATTTAGCTGAGAATGTATTTGTGGAAAACAGCAGGGCAAGCTCATTACCATTGCGCACAGGTTCGGCTGTGCCAATTGCGGCAAATCCGGTAATCAGTAACGCGAACCACAGACATGAAACGAATCGCTTATATCCATTCGCGGGATGGTGAAAACCGATCGCGCCACAGGCAGATCCGCCGAGACGGAAAATCTGTCGTGCCAAGGGCATATTCCCTGGCCGCAGGGATGTGTTTTCTTGGCTGGCCTGATCGCCGATCAAGATCGGCTCCTACATGGAACTATGGTGTAGGAGTGCATCTCGTATGCGCGAGATTTATATGCCACCTGCGGAAAACTTGAATTCAGTTTTTTTTTCATTTATTCCTCATATTTACATGGAGCGATGATAGGTCCGTATTTTTCTTTTACCTTTTTGATTTTCTCACTTGCAGCGTTCCACTTACAGTATACGATTTCAGGGAAGTCAGGTGCGTCAGCCTTGAAATATTCCATGGCACGCTCAATTTTAGCGAGCCACGCTTCACAGCGAAAAGCGAACTGGTATTCGTAGTCAGATTCCGCGTAATTCTCGTCAAGAAGCTCTTTGAAGAGTTTTCTCAGATCATTATATTTTGGAATAAGCCCGGTTGGAGTTTTGATTGCATCGGCTTCTTCGTGGACACGTAATTCCGCCCAGTGCAGCCAGACTTTCTTGGCAAGTTTGCTATTGCAGAAGTTGCCGTTTTCATTGCGCAGGAAATAATTCGTGGCGTAAACCCGGGGAGTTGTTTTCATTCCTTTTGTAAAGTTCAGGTTATTTTTGATATATTCGCCAATCGGGTAACTTATGAAGTCGAGGTTCGCCATGGGTTGCGGCACACGAACGCCTTCCTTGTCCAGCGTCGCCGAGGTTGTCTCCGATTCGATCGTGCAGGCTTTCATAATGATGCCATCTTCCCAACTGAACGATTCTTCGACAGGCACGCAGGTATTTGAGTCGCGGCCGCCATAGATGACACCACCAACAAGAACGCCGTTTTTGTTATCCCACTCAGGATCCAGGTTTTCCAGGTATTCCATTCGGATTGTGTATCGTGAATTGCTGTGAGCCAGTGGAATAAGTTTTTCGTTATCATCTTTCTTGCCCTCGTACCAGTCCGGGCCGGAATGATTGGCCCCTTTTTTTGGTGTTTCCACACCCATGCCCAACCAGTACGGGTTATTGTCTGGACCGGTTAAAACGTTGGAGAAAATCATCTCGTTTTTCTGCATAAGGGCATCAAAAATAACGGGGTCGTCTTTCGCGTTAACGTCTCTGATAATGCCGAAAATTCCACGTTCAACATTTGCCGCATGGAATTCATTGTTGATCTTCTTGAAGTAAGCAATGTCATCGCCAACAATTGTTTCGCCCTGTATCATAGCTGTAGCGGTTTTCCCGCATGCAGAAGGATAGGCGCCGCAGAAATATGTCGTACGTTTCTTTTCCTTGTTTTGGCATCCCATGATGAACATGTGCTCGCAGAGCCACGCTTCGCTGCTCGATTTCTTAATGGCCAGACGCATCGCGTGTTTTTTTAAGCCAATGGAATTACCGGCATACTGGTTATTCATCGAATAAACAGTCATTGACTCAATGTCTTGATAGATGCGACGCTTGTCTAGATTTAAAGAGCAGTCTCGTTCATCGAGTTGACCAGCGCTGTGACAAAAACGGAAAAAGTTGTTCTTGTTTTCCAGTCTCATGAAGTGTTCGTAACCTCTGCGATAGAGGATGTCCTCAGAATGCGCAACGTAATACGAGTCTGTTAACTGGACGCAGCCAATCGAGAAAGGACCCATAGTCGGGCACTCGCAGAAGAGTTTAACAATCATTTCTTTGCCTCTCATTATGCCCTTTGCGATTGTTTTGATCTCAGTTAGGCCATCTTCGTATTCAACACAATTGAGGTTGCCCATTCTCGCCATGGTTTCTTTTGACACCATGAATTTGGTGTTGGTCTTGTCGCGCGCCTGGTCGCTATAACCGTCGTAATGAATAGTTCGGCCTTCTTTTGCCAGTCTCGTTTCTTCACCGACTTTGACGGCCTTCCTGCGAATATAATCGGCATCCACATCACTGTCGTTACACATGTAAACTGTATCAGGCTCACAGAGTCCTGCATATTCTTCTACGAAATTAAAAAGCTTTTCATTTTCCAGAGCTGTCAGCTTCTCGTAACTCTCTTTATCCATTTTATTTTTCAAAAGGTCGGCATACATCGATTTCATGATTGCTTATCCTCTGTTTTATTCCGAATCTAGTTTTGTCCATCCCCGCCCCGTAAGCGTGAGAGTAAAGCGCGGTTTTTGGTTTTTGTCAAGGAAAAGTTTATAAAGCTGTTATAAAAGGCACTGTCAAGAAAAGTGTGTACTTTTAGATAGAAGCGGATCGCCGATAG
>CAZBGF010000300.1:0-3171 GCA_964491255.1 uncultured Verrucomicrobiota bacterium | reverse complement strand
TTCAGGAGAATCTTCGGGGCAACAGGATCATTGCTCGATGTGCGGTATGGAGTTCTGCGCGATGCGTATTTCCAAACGGGCCGCTGAAAAAAAGTCGAAAAAGAAGAATGCGAAACTGGAAACTTGACACTTTAGGGAATTGTATTTTTTGGACGCAGATTATCAGGATTAAAAGTTATGAGTTGAAAGTTATAAGTTAAAAGTTATGAAAACACTTTAGTTACTTTAGCTCACTTTAGTCACTTTTAATTATATGCGTATATCCTGCCACGTCAGCCCGACCAAGTGGCCACTTGGCGACTCTGTCGCCGACGTGGCGAAAATCTGCGTCCTATTAATTCAAAATCATGCAAAACAGCTCAATCAATCGTCTTCTTGACATAGTGAACCAATTGCGAAAAGAAGGGGGGTGCCCCTGGGACCGCAAACAGACTTTGGAATCTGTCAAGCAATACCTTATCGAGGAATGCTATGAAGTCATTGACGCGATTGATTCGGGCAATGATGCCAGCCATAAGGAAGAACTGGGTGATCTTCTGCTTCAGGTGGTTTTTCAGGCGCAGATCAGGAAGGAACAGGGCTCGTTTACATTCGATGACGTGGTTAATCGTATTTGCGATAAACTCATTCATCGCCATCCACATGTTTTTGGGGATACAAAGGTTTCCAACGTTGATGAAGTATTAAGAAACTGGGATGCCTCCAAGGCGTTGGAAAAAGCCAATAATCACCAGGATTCTGAAAACCCGCAAGAGCCTCGGTCAGCAGTGGAAGGGATTCCACGTTTTTCACCCGCTCTTCACAAAGCCCATCAAATTCAAGTGAGGGTAGCCCGCGTGGGATTTGATTGGACCCGTGTTCAAGATGTGCTGAAAAAAATAAACGAGGAAATCGATGAAATAAAAGAAGCTCTAACCATGGATAATCCGGATCGTATCACAGAGGAAATCGGCGACTTGCTTTTTACCGTGGTTAATTTCAGCCGTTTTCAAGGGGTTAATGCCGAAGAAGCGTTGAATCGATCGGTTGATAAGTTTTCCAGGCGATTCAGGGAAATGGAAAAACAGGTTCGAGCTGATGGTCGTGAATTATCACAATGTACCATTGCGGAAATGGATGAATACTGGAACGCGGTTAAAGAAAAGGAAAACGTTTAAAATTGGAAAGAGAATACCACGAGTCTGTTCCCCCTGATTTCGAATTTCAAATATCTTCGGATAGTTCTTTAATGAGCGTTGCCATGTCATCGGGTGTAGGCGCGGTGAATTCAACCTGTTTACTAGTGCTTGGATGGAAAAAAATCAGGTTTTCCGCATGAAGCATATGGCGGTGAACCGAAATTTTTCTTAACGACTTGCCATATTGAGTATCACCCACAATGGGGTGTCCCAGGTGGGCGAGATGCACTCGGATTTGATGTGTCCTGCCTGTTTTCGGAGAAACTCGAAGAAGTGAAATATCCTTGAATGTCTCGATCGTTTTAAAGTTAGTGATGGATAAACGGCCTTTGATTGCGTTGGCCGACATGCATTTCCGTTTATACTGATGCCTGCCGATCCGGGTTTCGATGGTGCCGGATGGAGGAGTCAGTTTGCCCCAGGCCAGCGCTAAATAGGTTTTCCGGACTTGACGATTTTTGAACTGATTGACCAGGCTCACCATAGCGTGTTCGTTTTTCGCGGCGACTATCACGCCGCTTGTGTTTTTATCAAGCCGGTGTACAATGCCGGGACGCAGTTCTCCTCCTATCCCCTCCATGTCAGGACAATAATGGAGCAATGCATTAACCAGTGTTCCGGAAGGATGTCCTGCCGCAGGATGAACCACAAGTCCGGCGGGTTTGTTGACGATAATGACATCATCATCCTGATACAGGATGTCCAATGGAATTGGTTCAGCCTGAAGCTCGGTCGTTTTCAGCGGAGGAATAATAATTTCTATTGTTTCACCTTCACGCGTTTTTTTGTGGTCTTTAACCGGTTTACCGTTGATTTTCACATGATCTGCACGCATTAATGCCTGAATGCGAGATCGTGATAGATGAGTTAATTGCTGTGTCAACCATACATCGAGCCGGATACCGGTATCGTTATGGCCGATCCGAAACGAGAAATGCTGTGGTTTTGAATTGAGGGATGACGGAATCATTGGATCAGATTTTTAGTTTTTGTGTAAATTTTTCTATAAGAGCCGCACTCATCCGGTAACTGCCGGGTGATGGTAATAGGTTGAGCGGCTTGAGGCGAATAAAGGCAGTATAAAGCCATTGGCGTTGGGAAAACAAGCTCAATATAGGTGAAGGGATAGATCGGTTTTTTGCCTCGAAAAAAGAGGACATTTCTAAATTGCTTTGATAGCGGTGCTTTCTTTGTTTTTTTTACAGGATTTGTGGTGTTATATCACAAATCCTGGAGGTTGCCGCTTTTCATGCTGTTTGACTCTGTTTGTCCCGGCTCATGGCCCCGCGCATCACTTTTCCAAACCACACGAGTGCCAGGATGCCCGATAAAATGTTAGCCGCTGCCATTCCGCAGTACACGCCGTATAGGCCCAGCAGGTGGAATCCGAGCCATACCAACGGCAGGGTTAAAACCGCCAAGTGGACCACCGTAAGCAGAGACGCGTACAGCGGCTTCTGAATCGCATTGAATGCAAAACCCGTATGAACCATTAAATGCTGCAGAATTGCTCCCGTCAAAATGATCCACAGGTAGCGAGTAATGAGTCGGACGACTGCCGGATCTCGACTGAAGCATCGTGCGATGGGTGTGGCAAGTGGAACCGCAAGGCCGAGGCACAGCACGGCGTACGCGATCCCATACCAATTGGTTTTGATCCACACTTCATGGACACGGTCAACACGTTTGGCGCCCCAGTTTTGTCCGATTATGGGAACCAGTGTCGTGCCCATGGCCATCGGCACTATGTACGTGAAAAGCTCGATGCGTTGCCCGGCCGTCGTTGCCGCGACAGCATATTCACCGCAACTGGCAATCAGTCGCGTAACAATCCCCATCGTGATCGGCATGAGCAGGTTCGTTGCAGATGTGGGTACGGCGATGTGCAAGATGTTACCCCATGCACGAAGCAACTCCCGCACGCCCGTCCATCGAATGGTCAGTAAGTGGCATTTATATTGCATCAACCAGAATGCCCCTCCGACGGTTAGAA
>CAZBGF010000299.1:0-3186 GCA_964491255.1 uncultured Verrucomicrobiota bacterium | reverse complement strand
CCGGATGTTTTCCATAGTCAGTTCCCCGCTCCATACAGGATCAGGGATACTGACATCTCCGGGATAAAAAACATATATCATAGACCGTTGACCACGATGTTCGCGGGCAAAACGAGCCTTCCATGTATCTTCCGAGGAATTAACATCAGCCAAATAGATACTTATATTCAGCCAACCGTCTGCTTCCCCGGTATGTTTTTTCAGCGATTCGATCATATCCTGTTGTTCTGCGGATAAGGTCTCTTCATACACCACTATCGCCTGGTAATCATCCGCCGGCCAGCGTTCCAGCGCATAGCGAAACACCGGAACATTACAGCCGAAAACATTCCATGAGATCATGAAAAACCAGCATAATGCACCCAGAAACAGCTTAATATTACACGGTATTGTTTTTTTCACTATCCAGTTCTCATCAAAAAGCGGATTTGCGAGTAATTTATTTCTGTTTTTCCTCTATTACCTCTATTCCGTTCACAAACGGGGTCAATTTGCCGCGGCTCCCCTTTTTGCCGCCTGAAAACTCAACGCAAATCATGTTTGAAGCCGATACGTTCTTGAATTCTTTAACAACCGTTTTATATCTCTCCCCTGATTCTTTTATTACATCAAAATCAGTCAAAACCGGTTTCCCCTGTAGAACGACATCGAATACTCGTTCACCTCTTTTAACATCTTCTGTTTCGGCAAAATGAAGCTTAACCGTAAAAAAGCGTTCTATTGCCGGTGGGACCGGTTTATCTGAGACATCTATTGCCTGTCGACAGCATTGGAACTCCAATTCCGGATCTATCAGATATCTGCGCTTCATTCCGGTGCCACTTAAATTCTGTGACATGAAATTGAGCTTTAGCTGCTTGCTTCTCACTTTAGCTTTCTCCAGGCTTATCTTGGGAATCGCTATTTCAGCGGTCCAGCAGTCAGCGTTAGTTTTCACCGCGGTTTTCCAGTTGCTATCCCATTTCTTAAGGTTAGAAGAACCACCAAGATAGTTGCGTTTACCATCGAATCTTGCTCCAAGAGTATTAATCCCCATTTGCGCCGCCATAGTTCCTACTTTGCTAGTTAGAAACATTTCAAAATAATCATCCTGACGACATTCGATACTATCTTTCTTCTCTGAACGGCAAACAAAAGGAACTGGTTTTCCATTGCGGATAACTGCTTTTCTCTGACAGTAGAAGTAAAGATTGTTCTCATCCTGACACATTAAAAGACATATCTTGGGTTCATCCAAATGTGAGTTGCCTGCGAATGGCACTGGTTTGAGATTTTTCCAGCAGGCATCATCGATGACTCCGTCAATAACAGGCGCTTGCTTGCAATTAGGCATGTAAACTTTATCTCGTAATTTTACATCTACCACAATCTTTCCTGAACCGCGTACTCCGGAATTATATATAAAATTTCCGCATTCACTTTTTATCAGATTTTTAACTTCGGGATCATGGAATAACTTGACTTCCGGCATCAGTACTGTCACGGGATTTACTACCGCTAATTCATTGGCAGGACCAAGTCCTTTTCGCGGATACGATAGCCATATAGCATCGCTCTTATCCACGGCGTCGCCGGGAGCGCCTAAATTCACTCGCAATTGTTTTATTTCTCCGCTACTCTGGAGTCTTGGAAAAACATACCAGGCATTTTCCTCCTTTCCGGCGGACACCATTCCCAATGATGTTTGATAGTTATACGAGCATGTGCAGCCACTGTCCCCCACAACTGAAATAAAGACGCCATTGGCGGCGATCATATTCATAGTGCAGCCGGCACGGATCCCGCCAAAATTAGCCAAACCATTGTGTCGCATATCAAAAAATCCGATAACACCGGACCGATAAAACAACAAGTTTTCGCAGCCCGCCAGCGGACCGCATCCATAAGCTTTAATTCCCTGCCATCTGGTTTTTTTCCCGGTCATTACATCTGATGTTTGCGTGTATCGACCGGTATGAAGATTGATTGAACGCGTAAAGGCGATGATTTTGTCTTTATATATCAAGGGTTTCCTGTAGTAGCTAAAACCACCATTTATCCATAGCTTTTTCCCGGTTGTCGCCTCATAGACAGCGTTAGCGCTCAGTATGAGAAGTCCCTTGGAATACTGAAGCTCTTTAGTGAAATGAGCATATTTTTCTTTCTTATATACTTGTTTCGGAATTTCCTCTGTCCGCCATAGTTCTTTGCCTGTATTCATATCCAGAGCTAAAAGAATTTGTTCGTAATCTGACTTTTTCCCCCGACGCAAATCTTCGGCAATCTGTTCCGTCGGCACGGCGTCAAACAGGAAAACTTTACCCTCGCCAAAAACAATGTGATTGTCGGGAACCCTCTGTTTTGCCCGATAAATCCATTTTATAGACTTATCTTTCAGATTCAGTGCGAACAATGCATTTCCATAATATGGATATACATTCCACTGATGACTTCGCGGAAATCTGTAACTACCAAGCAATATCTCTCCTTTTACTGCCACATACCCCCACTCCATGTGTCCGGTTTTCTCTTCCGGCGGTTCTTTTGATTTGTACATTATGTATTTGTATTTGACTTCAGAATCCTTTGTAAGTACTTTAGGAACTTCAAAAATTCCCTTTCGTTCACCAGTAACTTGATCAAGTTGATAGCACTTGTCTTTAACCACGATATACACATAGTTATCGTCTGCCACCAAGTTGGAGCTGGAATGACGGGCACCTTTACGGCCCGCATTGGCCATTTTCTCACACCATAATTCTCTGCCTGTATATGCGTCAAACGCAATTACATGGTTTTCTCCCGTGACAAAAACTCTGCCATTGACGGAAACCGGAGTAGCATATCTGGCCCCGCGGTCCAGCATGCGGGCCGGGCCAAGACCACCAAACCAGAGAAGCTCAAGCGGAAGGTGCAGTCTGCTTTCCACCCCTACCCCGGAACGGCCGCCATCTGCCAGTTCATAACGCCATTCTCCAGAACCCGGCAAAGCTTTTTTGATAACTATTTGGTTTTCAATTTCTTGTTTGGGGACAACGCTTTTTTCAAGAATATTTGCGGCATCATTGTCCGCAATGTCGGCAAAAACCAATTTCCCGCCGCATGGCCTTAATACTTGATAAAGTTCATTCATCGTCTTCTCTGACACCTTGCCGGAAACAACTACAAGACTGGCAAAATACGCTGCAAATGGAAATGGTGTAGATT
>CAZBGF010000298.1:0-3187 GCA_964491255.1 uncultured Verrucomicrobiota bacterium | reverse complement strand
CTCCAAAAACAATAAGAGTCAACGGCAGACTTGACCCCCAATTAGTTGAGGAGAACCCATTTTTATGGAATACCAATACGACAGACTGAACCAGTGGCACTTCCAGCCCAAGCAAGACCCGGTTGGGTACATTGTTGTGACACACCTGTATGTTGAACATGCGTTGGACTACCTGATATACCGGAACTGCAAGAACCACAAACGGATACTCACGGATCATCGGACCTTTACTTTCGCGGTCAAGCTGGAACTGTGCTTTGAGATGGATTTGATCCACATTGGTCTCTATGAGAACATCAGAGCACTCAATACGCTACGGAACAACATGGTACACAATCTTGATGTGGACTACAAAAGCCTGAAGCTGTACTTCACTTCATCATCCGGTGAGAAGCAGTTCCGAATCGGAGACTTCGTGAGTGGCCAAGATGACCCGGACGGAGTGCAACTCATGATAATGAATCTCGGAATGAAGACTTTGACACCGCTGAACACATTGATTTCGTTGGAATACCTGTAAGCAAGTGTGGGAAGGGGGACGTACGTCAGATTATAAGTTTATATGTCAACTATTGTATGCTATTAAACTGATATGACACTCAAAACTCGTATAGAGTAGCATATAAGGCTGCCCAATTGCAGGGAAAGAACCGAAAGCCTTTAAGCAACTTATAATCTGACGAACGTCCCCTAGCTTCCCACGATTGGGTTGCACTCATAAAAAGGGCAATACTTCATGAATGATCAGGATGTCATAAATGCTTTTGTAGCTTATCTACGGAAAGCTGGTTTCCCTGGCCTAAAAGTTGATCGGTGGCCCGATAAAGAAAATCGGAAGACCTCGGACATAGATGCGATTGCCGGAAGTTTTGCGATCGAGCACACCAGCATTGACACCCTTCCGAATCAGCGGCGAGATTCAGATTGGTTTATACAAGCAGTTGGCGGGATTGAAAAAGAACTCACCGCATTGTCTCCGTCCCGTCTTAATATCACTGTCGAGTATGACGCTGTGGTTAAAGGCCAGGATTGGGCGGCTATTCGCCGAAATCTAAAGGATTGGATAATTAATGAGTCACCACGCTTAGATGATGGGCGAATCGTTCTCGAAAATGTTCACGGAGTCCCATTCCGTCTTCGTGTAAGGAAGGCAAGTGACAGGCGCCCAGGAATATTTTTCGCACGATTTGAGCCTAAGGACGATACTCTCCCTGCTCGTATTCGGAAACAGTTCGATAGAAAAGCGAAGAAACTCAAAAAATACCATGGCTCGGACAAAACGACGATTCTTCTTATTGAAAATGACGATATTGCTTTAATGAACGAAGGAAAAATGCTGGATTCGATCCAAATGGCATACCCGAGTGGACTACCGCATGGTGTTGACAAGATCTGGTATGCTGACACATCCATATTAAATGATATTGAATTCATGGATTTCACCCCTGAGATAGTGCAAGGGGACAACCCAACATCGCAGTTCACCTGACCGCTCGTACCTCGCGGCTGGTGACTGCGGGCGTTATACATCCGAATCGGAGCATGCAGGTTGGCCGCCAAAGACTTACGCACAATCGAAGCGGAAATTGACGAAGCCTTTGCTCGGAACGAGCTCGCATTCCTTCCATTTGCACAATGTGCGTGGACATTGCTATCCGTGGTCGAAGACCATCACTTCAAGATTGCAGTAATGTCGCCGCTTGAGGCGCCGCAAGCCGCGATCTATGTGGATGGCCTGATGAATTCACTCACATATCCTATGCGAGTGTGTCACCAAAGGGCGGCAAAGAGCGCCGTGCCCATCGAAAAAAGGCTTGTCGACGAGCACTATCGGTTTGCCGACGATTGGCTGGGTCAGGCAGAGGACTACGCCCACTTCTGCACCATGTTTCCTCTCTTTCACGCAAGAGAAATCGAATTAGAAGTCACAGGTAACCGCCTGATTCCCACCGACTGGTCAACAACTGATCTGTCTTATGAAGTCTACGACCTCTTTGTGGCCAAATGCAACCCGGATCATGAAATAGGTTTGGACCCGAACACCATTCGCCAAGAACTGGAGGCGAACATGCGCAAGAGCGGTGGCTTTTTCTCCGTAGATTTCACTTCCAGCCTGTTGAATGGGGTTACTTCGGCCTTTGGTGAGCCCTTAAGCCGTCGACACGTCCTGCCAGATGACTGGCAGTTTACGAACTTCTCTCTTGCGCAGTACCGAATGGTCTTTACTTGCCTCCAGTCGATGGCCTACGCATGGTTTGCCGCGCGGCAGATTGCGGCGATGGATGGGGCAGATGCAATCGCATTCCCAAGCGCAGTGTGGACGCCAAGAAAGGGACACCTATTAACACTAATCGCCAGACACACTGGTGTTAAGAAACAGATTGTGGAGACAATACTTCGCTACCTCACATTCGGAGAAGTCGATATTCGGAATCCAGATATCGCGATTCAACCGATTGTAGATCTCACAAACGGCCAATATGCAATCTCGCCATTTGTTATGACGCATGTGCACGCCGAGCGGAATCTATGCGTCCTATTGAATCAAGTACCCGAAGATCGAAAGTTGTATTCACGGCTCGTTGACAAGAAGGAAAAGCAAGCGAGGTCAGAAACTATTGATGCTCTAAGCGGACTTGGGCTGGATTTTAAGCATGGGCAACTTGACAAAACCGATATAGACCTTGCGATCATCGACCGGAACGCAAGAGTCTGCCTTTGCATCGAGATAAAGTGGTTCATAGAGCCCTCCGAAGTTCGAGAGATACTGGCGCGGTCAGAGGAACTGCGCAGGGGCGTCAAACAATCCAATCAGATCGCAAGAATGTTTCGAGAGAACGACAGTCGGCTAATGGCGTTGCTCGATATTGACCACTCGTACGATTTCTTGACGATGGTGGGCTCGGTAAACTTCATAGGTGGCCATCGTGTGCAACATGTTGACGTCCCCATTACCAAACTATGGCATTTAGCGGCTGAAATCCAGTCGCTCGGAAGCCTTTCAGCGGCTGTAGGTTGGCTTCGGAGCCGGGCCTATCTACCACAAAAGGACATAGACTACAAAGTTACTGAGGTCGATATTCGTTCGGGAGACTGGGAGTCGCGCTGGTATGGCATCACGTATGCCTAACCTTAAATCCAGCCGACCTCCTACGTCGGCGGGTGATTTTCGCGTTATGTGAGAATA
>CAZBGF010000297.1:0-3188 GCA_964491255.1 uncultured Verrucomicrobiota bacterium | reverse complement strand
GTGTACGTTTGTATGCATGATGACGGGCCAGGAAATTGTGATTGATTTGAATAGGAATTAACCCGCTTATTGCACAAGGGTTGTGCTACGATCTTACCACTGGATTTGCTGACTAACCCTGAACTAAGCGCTGTTTTGCACAAAGGGCTGTCAACATTGACTGTTCTGCCTATTACGATAGTTTTTCGAGTGAATTGTAGCCGCGGCTCTGTGAGCCGCGCGTCGCTCACAGAGCGACGACTACAGAAATCCGCTTCGAAACCTCGCTTATTTAAGTTAGGCCAGTCAAATGCCGGATGACTGTTCATTGGTAGGGCGGGACAGCCTGTGCGGCCCTACCTTTTTGCCACGTTATCCCGATTTTCATCGGGATAAGTGGTCGCTTGGCCCCTCGGCTTTGCGCGGGGCCGACGCGAAAATTCCTTTTTCTTCTTCGTAAACATAGTAAAGATCGCCCTTCGGTGTATGCAGTACGAAGGTATGCCGAGTCCGATTGTCGCTCACCTTTTCAGTTGGAAGTTCCTCAACGTATTCCGCGGGCGCCTCCAGAAATCTCTGGTAGCTTATGCGCTCGAAAGTACTCGGAAAGCCGACTTCGCTGAACCGCCTGTCAACGTCACAGTGTTTCTGGACGAGCCGGGCAACTCGCATGAAGTTCTTTTCGTCTCGCCAGTCGTCGGGTGGCTTCGCGTCGATATCCATATCCGGTGTCCACTCTATGGGAGGCATGATTGGTGTTCGGTCAGTCGGTTCTCCCCTGTACGTCGCGCAGATGCGTTGCCTGGAAGCCTCAAAGCTGAAACTTTGCTGTGTTTTCATAGTCTTCTCTTCTTATAGCGCGGAACTCCGGCACTTAACGTTTTTATCAGACTGCTTTGCCTGCCGTGTACAATCACCTGTAGAAGCGTGGCACACACAACCATTCCGGCTGCGGCATAATATGATACAGATAACGAGAATTTGTCCGCGAGAAATCCCCCGGCAAACGGCCCCAGTATCCCAGCCAATCCGACAATAGTTTCATTAACCGCTACATATCGCGCACTGCGTCTGGGATGTGACAGGGCGTGGAACACGAAATAGTAGAAAAAACTTCCGGAATATATACCATAACAAATCGCCGCTCCGTAGAATGCCGCTGTTTTCTCAGCCAAACCGAAAAGAACCAATCCTGCAATGCCGAAAAACGAAAATACGGCCACAGGCACAGCGCGATACATCCATATTCGACTGCGAAACAGAAGCAGTCCCGTAATCGCCTGCATTCCAAGCGCGAGGGCAAGAACTATGCCTTGATCAGGTTTTGAAATATTCAAAGCAATACTACTGGCAGGGAACAGACTGCGCAAAAGTAACCACGTCATACATCCCACCCCGCCTGCCATCCAACTGAGCCACACCAGGTCTGGCATTGCTGCGTATCGTGACGCGCTATCTCTGCTGTTTAAGCTCGTGGAAGTTTTTTGCACCGGCTTCTCTCGCACGTGGTGTTTGAGTAAATAAATACCAACAGCTGTTGCCAGAGCAAGAATTCCGTTCAAGACGTGACACCACTGCCAACCGGCTATTATCCACAAATAACCTGACACGAATGGCCCGCACGCCATGCCGGCACTCCAGGAAAAAGTATAGAGAGCCGTTGAGCGGCTAATCCCGTGCGTCCTGCCTTTTTCAACTGCTTTCATGAAAATTTGGAACGGAGTAAAGAAAAAACCAGCAGCAACCGCCTCAAGGGAAACGAGTAAATACATTATCCGCAACCCGGGCATTAAGATAAATACAGCTGTCAAGAACATCATGCTGAGGCTCGCCGCAATCAAAATCCATGCTGCGTTACGCTGTGTGACAAAACTTCCCACGACCTGAGCCGAAACCATGTAGAAAAGTGATGACACTGCTATCACTGCGGTGATAGCAGTAGCGCTTGCCCCGCTTTCAGCCATCCTGACAGTACATACGAACAGAATCGAGCCGACCACCATGTCCATTACAGCGGGAAATAAGTAGATGAGAAATCTTGTCATTCGTCAGTTTCTCCATGTTTCCGAAATATCGATCTTCTTCGATTTATTCTTCATTCGTAGTAACTCATGCGCAAAGGGGCCCAGCCTTCGCCCCTTCGACATTGCTCAGGGCTACGGCGGACAGGCAAAGGCACGAAAAAGTGAACGCGGAATGCGGAGCGCGGAACTGGAAATGCTGTTCAGGATAATTCCGAGTTCCGAACTCCGAGCTCCGAATTGATAATTGCCTTTGTGCCTTAATAGTTGCCAAATATTACTTATTCATCACAGTGTTGCAATCTATATTTTTATCCGTTCACGTATTGTTTTCTGAGGTTTTGTTTGGAGTTCATGCTTTAGCATGTTTTTCAGCCACATCAGCCCGTACGTACGGGGTGGCCACTTTGCGTATCCGACGTGATAAGTGGCAGGCGTCGTTCGATCCATGCACGGGCACACATTTTTTTTGATTTTTTTCTTGATTTTCTACGAAAAACGTTTATTTTCTTTTTTATTCAAATCAAAGACAACGGTTGTCTTTACTGTCGTTTTTCAACTATCACATTAAAGGAAATATATTATGGCAGGAAAACCAAAAACCAAAAGTCAAATTATCACAACTGTCGCGGATGCTGTCGGCATCACAAAAAAACAGGCTAAAATAGCAATTGAAACCTTGGTGGAACTGGCTTATAAGGAAGCCAAAAAAGGATTCACTGTTCCCGGTCTCGGAAAGCTGGTTATGGTTCATCGCAAAGCCCGTATGGGACGCAATCCCGCTACTGGCGAGACGATCCGTATCAAAGCCAAAAAAGTTTTGAAGTTTCGTATAGCAAAGGCTGCAAAGGATGCTGTTCTTGTAAAAAAATAATTCGGAATTACGATACAACCGTTTGTCTTGTACATAAGGCCGTCCTGATAATAAGGGCGGCCTTTGTTATTCTGCAACACACACTTTATGTAATTTGCCCTGCGTGGGAATGCACAAGGGTATCATGTTAACGGGAGGCATTTGCAAATTCACTTGCTTTCCATTAAATAACTTTCTATGATTTACGTAACAATAGTTTGTTCGTATAGGAATTGTGAAATAGGCACTAAGGAAGAGGATAAGAAAAAAACTTTTTGTTCTTCGTGTCCCTGGCCGACACGAGACGTGTCGTCTCGGGCAGGCTTTGAGACTTA
>CAZBGF010000296.1:0-3190 GCA_964491255.1 uncultured Verrucomicrobiota bacterium | reverse complement strand
GCCTTTCCGCTCATATCCTATACCATTGTTCTGTTCCATGCCTTGTTCCTTTCCTCTTGTGATTTTCTTGTGAAAGACCACTGAGGATAGCGTTTCCGAGCATGGAACGCTTTCTTTTATATCTGCGGCATTTTAAGTTACACTTCCCGTTTCTAAATTGCGTTGACAAAGAGTCTTGACAGATAGGACGCGACGGTTTATGATATTAAACTTGTGTTGTCACGTGAAATCCGCATATGACGTGGTGAACTGATGAACATCTCGCAGATGGGTAATTTGGGAAATCCATTTCACGTTGAACCAGGATCTGCTCGGCTTCATCGTTTGGCAACTTTAACACATAAGGTGGGCATATGTCAGTTTTACTAATAATCAAGCTAAAGGAAATTATCTATAGCGGGGAAAATATAGGCGATGATATGAGTTTTCATTTCAATGTGGAAGGTCAAGTTACACATTTGAAAACCAAAATTTCTTTTGGACAGCATAAATCGTTCAACAAAGTTCTTTTTCAGGGAACGTTCGCAGAAGATTCCGTTAGCCTGCCGATCAGTGTTGATATTACCGAAGAAGATCCCATCTTTAATGACACAGGATCAGGATCAAGCAGCTTTAATGTGCAATTACAAGAGTCTGAATCTCAAACGCATTCTTTTAATGCCAACGTTATCGCAAGCGGTGGAGACAAGGGAAAAACAGCGACATTTACTTTTATGATGGAAGCGGACGTTCATGTCCTTAAAGTCGATATCATTCAGCCGCCAGCCGATCACAACAATACATACTTGGCGCAGACGAATTACAATTCGACGGGCCCTATAGCGTTTAAGGCCAAGATCAAGGGCATGACTTATACAGGCAACATAGACTGGAATGTTGATATCGAGTATCAGACCGATGGAAGTAGCTCGTACACGAAAAACTATCAATTCACTAGTCCGAACAATCAGGCGGTTAATCGCACATTCACCTCGGAAGGTGGACGATTGACAATAAGGGCATCTGCAACAGTTGGTGGCATTCAGTGCTCCGAGCAGATCGTCAATTACATAACCGGTGTTGGCGTTCCCAATGCGACGATTACACAGCGGTTGAGAGGGCTGTACACTCCTGCGGCCGATGGCACACAAGGTCTCCTCACTGGCATAGCCATGAAAGAGAGCACATATCGGCAATTCTTCAACAGCTATACCAAGTATGGCTTGACTGCACGCTGGCCCGTAGAGAATATCACAAGCGACCCGCCGCCCGCGATTGGGACGTATATCGGCATGATGCAGGTTCCTGTTGCGATGGACACAGCATGGGATTGGCTCATCAACACCCAGACCGGAGCCAATATCTTTGCACAGAAGCTGATAATTGCAACCAATGAGGTTGCCAACCTGCAAGCTGCGCGTTCAGGTCTTCCCAATCTTACAGCAGTGCAGCTTGAGAATTATGCCCTCGGTCTCTACGGAGGATTTTACCCAGACCGGTACTACGCCCCAGTTCAGATTGGCGGGCAATGGCAATGGCAAACGACGACAAGGCAAGCTCTACTCGATTATGTGTCAACTATCAGAAACAATATTCAGTAAGGGGATGTGCATGCGCACGGTTGTTTTGTTGCTCCTCACGATGTCTCTCATTCACCCGACAGGTGATACGCAGGGGGGAATAACGTCGAGTGATCTGACGGTTCTGGTCCGTAACACGTGGTCGTTCTCAGCACAAGAGATCAAGAATCTCAACGGCCAGGCGGCGGATGTTTTTCAAAAATCGCTCGCACTGACTCTGAAAGATGTTCCCGATTATGCCGTGGAAATTATGGCATCAGGTCTTACGTACGGCCGGCTTGTGGAGTTCCGAATTGTTGATCTCAATGACGACGGCATTGCTGAGATACTCCTTAGTGTTGATGACAGCGGTCGTGGACTCATACGCGATATTTCCGTGCTATCACGCAGGTCTGGCAAGTTCTATTGTCAGGGAATTTCGGCCTATGGAGGCACAATAAAACTACTTCGGACCGAGAAGCCGAATTTGATTATCGGATCATCGCCTCTATTCGAGTTGACGCGCGCAGATCCGATTCTCACCTTTCCAATGCTCTACTCATGGACAGGATCCCAATGCAAAGACGTTTCAAGAGAGAATAGAGCCTATTATGAGGCACAGTACCTCCCTGCGTTGACAAACGCGATAAGTCGTTTCCAAGCCATCAACATGTCTGACAAAAAAGGGGAATCCAAGCGTCGTCTCATGGTAGAAGTAATAGGCTGGGCACTTGCGACAGAAAAGCTCGTCTCGATGTTCTCCGATCAGTTAGTTTCGACCAATGAAGTGGCCAAGTTGAACAATCTGATGGAGACATTTACCTGGGACGGTGAACAAGATAGCGTGTTTGTGAGGAAATTCCGAGATGCCCACAGCCAGTTGCGTGGATGCCTGCGTGAGTTACATCAAACCTCTCGGTCACTTCCACAGCGGCCTCCTGCGCTATGTTACTCCCCTTGGCACTGCGGCAGCGGAGCAATCAAGTAAGAATATCTGCAAGCGTTCACAGTTCACAGTTGAAGAAAGAGGAATATAATAATGAGTGCGCCGAGCGGTTTGAGAATATTGAAGCGTAGCAGGAAACAAGAACTGCGCAAACCACAGAAGATCAAAGGAGAAAAGTTAAAACCTGAAAATGGTGCTATCTTTTCTTTTTGAGGTATTTCTCGACAAAAGCTCTTGGTTTCAGGATAGCGATCCCTTCGTAACCGCAAACTGCAAGCAAGTGCTTGTAGCCGGTTAAAATAGTTTTCGTATTGCCGGCAATGGCACAGGCGAGAAATTTGTCATCATCAGGATCGCTACACACATTTTCTTCAAGTGGTGCAGCTTCAATCACTTGAGCCTTGACCGTCAACAATTGGAGCCATGGCTCAAGATCAACGCCGGAAAACCTACTGGCGAGTTCTTTTCCCACACGCCAGTACTCATCCAGTATATATGGCGAAGTGACGATGATGACTTTGCCATGTCGCCAGGCATTGAAAATTACGCAGGGAGGTCCGGAGAAAAAAATACCGGAGATAAAGACATTGGTGTCAATTATCAGTTTCACCTTCTGCTCCGGACTTTGGCGATCACCTTTGAAATGTCTGACCGAGTCATTTTTGCTGCCTTGGCTTGTTGCCGAGCTTTCTTAACCAGGGAATCA
>CAZBGF010000295.1:0-3191 GCA_964491255.1 uncultured Verrucomicrobiota bacterium | reverse complement strand
GTGACAAGGGATGGTTGATTGGAATAGACCGCGATGCTGAAAGTCTCTTGAGGGCCCGGCGGAAGTTAGCAAGATGTAAGTCGCAATGTTTTTTCGAGCACGGAAATTTTGCTGATCTGGCTGAAATAGCCGAACAGCGGAAGATCGAGAGCGTCGACGGCATTTTATTCGATCTGGGCATGTCGTCTTTTCATGTTGATAGTCCGGATCGTGGATTCAGTTTTATGCACGATGGCCCTTTGGACATGCGCATGGACAGGACACAGAAGAAGACAGCGTCGGATTTGATTACTTCTTTAAATTTTAAGGAATTGGCTGATTTGATTTGGACGCTTGGCGAGGAACCTTTTTCCCGTCGTATTGCCAAAGCCATTGTAACCGAACGAGAGCGCAATCCGGTTTTTACGACACGCCGGTTAGCCGATCTTATTGTTCGGGTTAAAGGTGGCCGTCGCGGGAAGAAGCATCCAGCGACTCGAACCTTTCAGGCAATACGAATGGCCTTGAACCAGGAATTGGAATGTCTGGCCAAGGGGCTTGAACATGGGATAGCTATATTGAAGCAGGGTGGGCGAATGGCTGTTCTTTCATATCACAGTCTGGAAGACAGGAGTGTAAAAAAGACATTTGCCCGACATGTTGGACGATGGGAATCTCAACCAGCGGGTGGCGAGTCCTGGTTGGGTATACGTCCAGTTGTACGTTGTGTGAATAAGAAACCATTGACAGCGACGATAGAGGAAATCGCGGAGAATTCGAGAGCACGATCGGCAAAACTTCGTGTGATAGAAAGGATATAATAAATAATGACACATAGAAATCGGAAAAAGAACAAACCTGGATTCATTTTTCCATTGCCAGTGGCATCGGTTTTGATGGTCGCGATGGTTCTATCATTGCTTTATGTGTGGTTTGAAATGAATGGCCAGGCTCTTGGGTCGCGTATCAAGGTTCTGGAGCAGCAGCAAGCCGAGATTCAAAAACGGTATCAGCATGAATTATGGAAGTGGCATAAATTGAAATCACCCTCTAATATTGAAGCTGTATTATGCCGTAATGATATTGCAATGATATGGCCTGATGAAGAGCGTATTGTGCGTTTTCAGAAGGAAGAATTTTCCACGACCTTGTCAGAGAATTTCGATGATCAGGTTACACAGCTTGCATACCATTCAAGGTCCGCGCCGCATGATTGAGAGAAAACATCGATATCGTTTGACTGGTTACGTTGTGGTCATGATATCAGTCCTTTTCTGCCTGAGTCTTCGTATTGTGTATCTACACGCGGGTTCGTACAGACGCCAGTGGAAACGAATGCGGAAAACTCGGCGTTTTGAAAAGGACTTAAAAATTGGGCGAGGAAAAATTCTGGATTGCAATGGAAATATTCTCGCATTGAATTTAGTAAAAAAAGAAATTTGCGCGGATCCTTCGGTTGTTGTCAGTAATAATTCAGTGACAGCGGTTGCTTCCTTTATCGGAGGATGCATAGATATTGATCCTGCGGCAATAATTGCCCGGTTAAATCGGCCTGGGAGCCGATTTGCTTTTCTGTGCGGATACGGACGAACAATTGAAAACAGGAATGCTGAGACAATTGCTCGAATGAATTTTCCGGGGGTTTTTTTTAACGATGTATTGGTCCGTACATATCCGCGCGGCTCAAGCATGTGTCATGTGTTGGGTTATGTTAATCTCGAAGGGGAAGGAAGCGCTGGTGTTGAACAGCGGTGGAATAGTTACATACGAGGTGTTCCCGGCCTGGTGATCAGTGAAATGGATGGTCGGCGGCGTGAATTGTATAATCGGAGATACCTGGAAATCAAGCCGCGAGCCGGCGCGACAATTAAATTAACTCTGGATCAATATGTGCAGTATATTGTCGAACAGGCTCTGGATTGCGCCATGGAGGAACATGGGGCCAGGGCGGCATGGGCTATTGTTGAACGGGTTCGGACAGGTGAAATTCTGGCGATGGCTAATCGTCCTGCGTATGATCTTAATTGCTTCCGCAAATCCAAGCCGGAGCAGATGAGGAATCGATGTATTTCGAATATCTACGAACCCGGGTCAACGTTCAAGATAGCAGTTGTGGCTTCGGCTTTAAATGCTGGAGTGGTGACTACATCCCAGGTGTTTAATTGTGAAAACGGAAGATGGATTTATAAGGGAAGGCCATTACGTGATTATCACCCCTATGACAAGCTGTGTGTGGCTGACATCATTAAAAAATCCAGTAATATCGGAGCGGCTAAAATTGCCCTGTGTCTGGGAAATGAGCGCATATATAAGTATTTAAAGGCTTTTGGCATTGGTAGATTGACAGGAATTGAACTGCCGGGTGAGGAAGCTGGAATTCTCAGACCGGTAACCAAATGGTCGTCGCTTACTCCCACTCGGATTGCCATAGGCCATGAAGTTGCTGTGACCGCACTTCAGATGCTTGGCGTGGTATGTGCAATTGCGAATGACGGTTTCCTTATGAAGCCCTATGTGGTTGACCAGGTATTGAGTGCGGATGGCCGCGTCTTGTTTCAGCAGAACCCCGTTGTAATGGGCCGTTCGGTCCGTCGGGATACGGCTGATGTGATGAAGAAGTTGCTTGTTCGAGTTGTCGAGGCTGGCGGCACAGGTAGGAGGGCCAGTGTGGCGGGGTATACCGTGGCAGGAAAAACAGGCACGGCCCAGAAAGCAATTGCTGGTGGATATTCTGACGTCTTGAATGTCGCGTCTTTTGTGGGATTCCTTCCGGCTGAAGATCCTCGTCTGGCCATAATTGTTGTAGTGGATGAACCGAGAAAAAGTGCTCATACAGGTGGGGCCGTGGCAGCGCCCGTGTTTAAAAAGATCGCGGAACAATCGGTCCGTTATCTTGATATTTTACCGAAAGCGGTAGCTGCTCAGGCGCAAAGTGACAAAGGCACATAGGCACAAAGCAGAAGAATCCCGCCCAAGGCGGAGACAAAATGGAATATAGGACGCAATATGCAACTGTTCATATTTTTTCTGTTACCTTGATTCTTTTTCCGGCAGCTGCCGGACTCCCTGTCCGGACAGAACCGAAGCTGCAAACTATTATCTTTTCACTTTGTGCCTTTGTTACTCCCTGGCCGACTCCGAGCGTCGTGTCCCTGGCCGACCCGAGTCGTCTCGGGCAGGCGGGCAGGCTGTGCCTTTGTGCTTGCCTGAGC
>CAZBGF010000294.1:0-3207 GCA_964491255.1 uncultured Verrucomicrobiota bacterium | reverse complement strand
ATACAGCGTCACCCTTGCTGCCTTGATCTTGCAACACTCTGACCGCATGAATAAAGTAGGCTAATGTATAAAGACAAAAAAGTTGTTGTGATTATGCCGGCATACAATGCGGCCCAGACCATGCGTCGAACCTACGACGAAGTTATGGCCGAGAATATTGTGGACCTGGTAATTATCGTTGACGACGCAAGCCGTGACGAAACCTTAGCCATTGCAACTACTTTACCAAATACAGTTGTCCATTCTCACAAGAGGAATCTTGGCTATGGCGCCAATCAAAAAAGCTGTTACCGACTGGCGCTACAGCATGGCGCTGATATCATCATTATGGTCCATCCTGATTATCAATACACACCCAAATTAATACCTGCAATGGTCTCGATAATCGCGAATGGGCTTTATCCCTGCGTGCTGGGTTCAAGAATCATCGGGGGATATGCCCTGAAAGGAAAGATGCCGCTTTGGAAATATATCGCGAACCGTTTTCTAACCTTAGTGGAAAATATTCTCACCGGGGCAAAGCTTTCCGAATACCATACAGGCTACAGGGCCTTTTCCCGCGAGCTTCTGGAACAACTGCCGATCGAAGCTAATTCGAACGATTTCGTATTTGACAATCAGATGCTTGTGCAGATTTTGTGGTACGGTCATACGATCGCAGAGATAACTTGTCCAACCCGGTATTTTGAGGGCGCCTCTTCCATCAACTTCCTACGGAGTCTCAAGTATGGTTTTGGATGTCTGCGTACGGCTTTGACATTCCGTTTGGCCAAAATGAACTTGATCAAATCAAGATTGTTCCCGTAAAAGGTGTAAAAATTCAACTTCTGCAATATAATAACCCGGAACCCAGATAAAAAAATCACACTTGACGTAAGTGTCCGAAAGTGTTAATAATAATATTAAATAGGATTTAATAGTACGAATAAAGAGAAAATCACCTTATGAAAAACTATTTTATTATTTTCGCGAGTTTATTGACATCTGTTTTGTGTTTTATGCCGCTTCGCGCACCCGGCCATACAATTACCATCACATCGCCTACTGCTGCCACGCAGGTTCGGGATGGGGACGATTTTGCTTTTACAGTAATAGGTAATCGATGGGATATGAATAACTTGCGCGATATCGCCTATGATTATCATTTTCAACAGCCAACTGTGGAAAACGGCATCTGGACAGGCGTGTATCAGGATTCCTCTGCTTCAGTGTATCCAGTGTTTCAAGCATATTCCTCTGCGTCCTATACTAATTATTACTCTTATTATACTCCCGGCACTCCCTACGGGCCGCTGAATCCTATTGATGCTTCAAAGTACAGCAAACTTTCCATGCGAATATCATTGTCGCAATCGGTTAGATCCAGTCTGTGGATTTACTGGGACACCAATGTTTACGTCAATGCTAACAACCAGAATATCGGGTTTGCTGATGGTGATTATCTCTGGGGTGACTATGCACTTTACCCGGACGGATTTCGTATCTATGATTTTGGTTTCACCGAGGATGATTTTTACCGGGACCGTCTCGAAGTCCAGCCTATTCAGGCCATGTCCGGTTCATGGACCGGAACTCTTTACGGGTTCACCATTGCTCCAACTCTTACAGGATCTGCCGGCACTTCGCTCAGTATTGACTGGATTCGGCTTTATGATCCATCCACATCTCCACTGCTTACGATTACCTGGTACACAACGGTCTCTACAAACAGTACAAACATTGTGCCAGACACTGTACAACTCTGGATTGATTCGGATAATTCCGGCTATGACGGTGAATTGTTTACGACTGGTATTAAGAACGACGGCCAATATGATCTGATGACCGCCGCTCTGCCGCCGGGAGATTATTATTTCTATCTGAGGATTGTTTCCTGGGGCAGAGAACAATATACGACACAGGCCACCAGCAGATATAGCCCGTGTATTAGTATTCTGGATGCGCCATCTTTTGAGTTCACCGCGCCATCCTACACCAGCGGTGCTGATTATGCCACTACAGTGCTGAACAATCCATGGGATATGTCTGACTCCTCGGATGTATATAACGTCACTAATATCAGTTATCTTACATTCAGTGGTGGTCTCATGTATGGCTATGCTGATCCGCCAGCGGCTGGTGCGGCCGAGTCCGATGCTCAGTTTTATCTGAACACCCTGTTAAGCGGTGTTTACGCGCCGATTGACGCAAATACCTACCGTTATTTAACGGTTCGGATGTATGTTGAGACAACCGGATACACCAACATTGATGATCGCATCAGGCGTGGATGGGTTTCACGAGCGATATGGGGAAACGACGTTAACGATATGTCGATCGATAGTAGCGTAAGTAAGGATATTCCTATATTAGAAGATTGGCATTCCTATACCATTGATTTATGGGACAGTACGTTTGTCGAGTCCAACCCTACGGATATGGCTCAAACTGGATGGCTGCCGCTTGGGACGGTGAATTTCTTGCGCCTTGACCCGCTCGAAGTCCCGCAATCTACGCTTTTTTATATTGATGATGTTAAGTTATGCGCTGAAAATGCGTCACAGAACAATAGCTATACCATTTCATGGGTCACGGAAAGCAGTAACAATTCTTCCCTGACGATTAAACTGGCCTATGGTTATTATTCAGGAGCAGACTTTGTCGGAACGGATATCGCTACGCTCAGCCAGGCTACTGGCAGTGGGTCATATGCCTGGGCTGTTTCTGATGTGGTCCAGGGAGAATATTATATTCAGGCGATTATCTCTGATGAAGTTAATACGGTAACCCGATACTCCCGCGTGCCTGTCAAGGTTGGCGCAGGCGCCAGTGCCGTGCAGTTTAAGGATGGTAGACCGGCAACCGGCGATTATGACGGTGACGGGAAATCCGATGTAGCTATTTATCGTGAATCCACCGGATATTGGGTTATCCAAAAGTCCGAATCCAGTATTGTTTCATCAATGAAATTCGGTGCGAGCGGCTATACCGCGGTACCGGCAGATTATGATGGTGACGGCAAGGCGGATCTGGCGGTATATCATGAGTCGTCAGGCTACTGGTATATCCTGTTATCAGGCAGCAGCTATTCTCTATCTTACATGAAATTCGGCGCAAGCGGCTATACCGCGGTACCGGCCGATTATGATGGTGACGGCAAGGCGGACATGGCAGTATATCATGAGTCGTCAGGCTACTGGTATATCCTGTTATCAGGCAGCAGCTATT
>CAZBGF010000293.1:0-3227 GCA_964491255.1 uncultured Verrucomicrobiota bacterium | reverse complement strand
GTTCTGAGACACTTGCGGTATGCTTATACAGTTGCGTGTCTCACGCCTTGCATCTGCAAAATACGGGATGAGTGGAAGGGGCATGAAGCGCCGACTTATTCCATGAACCCTTTCAGGGTTCCTTTTTTACTCGTCAACCCTTTTTGAGTAAGTTCTAATTAGAGCTTATACGAAAAGGGTATAACCAGCAGAACAAGCAGAAAGACATAAGAATTTTTGCCACTGATTTACACAGATTGACACTGATGTAAATAAGTTGAAAGTTGTAAGTGAAAAGTTGTAAGTGCTTGCCCGTGGGACCGCCCTGCGGCCAGGAAAACTTTAGGCACTTATCACTTTAGGCATTTTAGCTCACTACATTCATTTTTATCCGCGTTATTCGCGTAATCCGCGGTTAAAAGGCTTTTCGGATAGTTTATAATTAGAGCTTATACGAAAAGGATGTTTTCAAAATACGTGAAACACACGAAAAAAAAGAATATTCAAAGTGACTAAGCATGTCTGTACAGCTTGACTGGAGGCGGTGTTAAGCATAAACTCGATAATATTGAAGTGCAGCATCATCGCCGGAATATCTGGGGCCTGTTAATTTGGGTTGGACCATGAATTATACATATAAGCCGATTATCGGTGGGGTTGTTGCGTTAGGGCTTGTTATTTTAATAGGAACATGCGGATATTGGTTGATCAGCGACACCGGGGTTTCTCTTTTTACCTGCATGTTTATGACCGTTATTACTATAACCACGATCGGTTATCGTGAGGTTATAGACTTCAGCGGCAATAATGCCGGCAGACTTTTCACGATCATTATCGCGTTCAGTGGAATAGGGGTATTGACCTATACTTTATCTCATATTGCGGCATTTATCATTGAAGGTAAAATCTTAAAAACCTATCGAAAGAAGAGGATAATCAAAATGATAAATAAAATGTCAGATCATTATCTTGTGTGCGGTGTTGGTGAAACCGGAGTTTACATTGCCGATGAACTGACTGCGACCAAACGTGACTTTGTTTTTGTTGACGTGCAGGATGTGAACGTTGTATTGCCCGACCGCTATAAAGAATGGCCATTTATTCAGGGAGATGCGGCAGATGAAAGCATCTTGTTAAAGGCCGGAGTCAAATGTGCCAAAGGTGTTTTTGCGGTAACGGGCGACGATAACTGTAATTTGGTAATCACCGTGGTGGCTAAACAGGTTAATCCGGGCGTTCGTGTTGCGACAAAAATTCATCATATCAACAACATCGAGAAAACAAAAAGGGTAGGAGCTGACGCCGTGGTTTCGCCGACTTCTATTGGCGCTCTTCGATTGACATCTGAAATGCTAAGACCGACTGTTGTGTCGTTTCTGGATGTTATGTTACGGGACAGTCAGGCGAATTTGCGTATTGAAGAAGTCAGAGTGCCCTCATCTTATTCTGGAAAGCCGATTTCGGCGTTGAATTTGCATCAATATCGTGACGCGCTTTTAGTGGCTCTGCGCAACAAGGAAAAATGGGTGTTCAATCCGGAGCAGGACAGCATCCTGCATGAGGGCAGTACACTCATTTTTATGATAACGCCGGAGGTTTTGGAAGCGCTGAAGAAGCATTTTTCGAGTGGAGCATAAGTTATCGTGCGTTTGTTACATATCTCTAATCATTCATGTATAGGAATTTCAAGGCACAAGCGCCGCTACAACCCTGCATGCGGGATGGCCTAATTTCAAGTTAAGGGAGAACATCATTGAATATCATTATTGTCGGAATGGGCATTGTGGGTATAAGTCTTGCTGAACAGTTGATCCGGAAAGACTGTCATGTTTCTGTTATTGACAGCAACGCATCGTTGTGCAGAGAGATTGAGGGTAAGCTTGACGTATTTACGGTGACGGGGTCTGGAACCAGTCCCGGTGTTCTAAAGAGTGCGGGTATCGAGAGCGCGGATATGGTCATTGCCGTTACCCGTAGTGACGAGTCGAATCTTCTCGTATGTAATTTTGCAAAGCAGTTTAGCGTTCCCAAGCGAATCGCGAGAGTCAGGTCCAATGATTACACACAAATTAATTCAGGCGTCAGTCTGGATGCCCTGGGAGTGACTCATGTTATCGAGCCGGAGAAAGAGGTAGTCAAGTCGATTCTCCAGTATGTTGAGATACCGGGTTTGACTCAGGCAGCTAATTTTCAATCTGACACCGTGTGTTTACGCGGCTGTAAAATTACATCCGATATGCCCTTGGCGAATAAGGCGCTTCTCGAAATTGATGGAATACCGGGTTATGCTCCCATGCTCGTTGTGGTTATTATCCGCGATGGTCATACTGTTCTACCGACGGGTCAGGCCCGATTGCTTCCGGAAGATGAAATTATTGTGATTATGCCGAAAGAATCATTTTCCAGTTTCCGGAAATTAATTAACCGTGAAAAAAGCACTTTGGGAAAAGTCATTGTGTTTGGAGATTCATTTATAGCCGTTGATCTTGTAGAAGCTCTCAAGGGTTATGCTGACCGGATTGTCCTGGTCGATCCGAACAGCGAACATGGTCAATCTGTAGCAGGAAAACTTGATGGTGTAGAAGTGCTGAATGGTGACTGCACGAGTGCTGATGTTCTTCAGGATATCCACGTGGGAAACGTTGATTTTTTTATTGCCGCTGGAAATGACAGCGAGGATAATATCATGGCAAGCCTGATGGCTAAGGCTGAAGGAGCGAAGGAAGTCATTGCGGTTCGAAATGACAGTCGACATCTGGGTCTCTTTGAATCATTGGGGCTTGATCACGTTATTAACCCAAAGGAAATCACTTCGGAAAAAATTCTGGAGAGTATTCATATGCTTCACATAGGCAGTTTTCTCAAGTTGCGAAACATTGATTTAGAAGTTATACGTTTCAAGGTGGAAAAAAACAGCCGTATCACAGGTAAACCTTTGCGGAAACTCGATATGCTTTTCAAGAAATCCATTATAATTTCGGGCGTGCTTCGTGACGGTCTAATGATTGTTCCGAATGGGGATACGGTGATTAACGAAAATGATGAAGTTCTGGTAGTTTGCGGGCATGAGAACGCCGGGGTTCTGAATCGTTTGTGCAGATCCGGCGTTCCCGGCATTCATATATAGGTCCCATCCGACTCCGAAGGTTCGGGGTAGATGAGTATGCTGTAATACATCAATATATACGGAGTCTTTTTTGAACTTTCGATTTATTCTTTACGTGCTTGGGAAACTTCTGGTTATCTTG
>CAZBGF010000292.1:0-3237 GCA_964491255.1 uncultured Verrucomicrobiota bacterium | reverse complement strand
ACGTCACGGGTCACCGTCGCGCCGCTTGCGGCGCGTAAGGTGGACCCGCTTGTTCTGCGCTTTATCTTCCCTCTGGAAGAATTCACTCTAATTGACCTGCAGAAAGAGGAGTGTTCGGTATTGTGTGCCAGGCGGAATCGGTCAAGGCTAAGGATTCATACGTAATGTCTGTTGGTTCACCCGTGTCAAAATTGATTACATGTTGAAGGGTCAGTTCGACGTGAATCCATCCGTAATGAACGTTTGTCCCCATCAGAAATCCAACTGGAAAATATGCGTTAGTGACGCCTGCCCATGGACCGGAAGTATAGGGGCCAAAATTGCTTCTTGTGCCGATTGAATAATAGGTATTGGTAGGACCCCAAGCTGTAGCGGGTCCGATGAGATCACCATATGAAAATGGGGTATCTAGGGTTTGATACGCACGGATGCCAGAAATCTCTGAGGAAGTCCACCCGCTGGTCATCCAGGTACGTTGGATGATAAAATCTGTTTCTGAGTCATCGGTCAGGTCGATTGTGCTTGTCCCTAATCCATTTATGGATTCATGAACGGGGCCATAGCGAATATCAGGAGGGTCAATCCATGCGACTCGGTAGAACATCGGAACTTCGGCGGTAGTAATATTTGAGGTGGCTGAAATATTCCACTCTGGAAGATTTGTGTTCCAAGGTCCACCTGCTGAAGTGGCCCATTCGACGCGGTAAGTGGCATTGGGTAGATAGTTTGACCAAGTCAATATTCCTTGGCTCTGAATTGCAGTAATTTGTAATTCCGCTTTTGTTACAGCGGGGAGTAGCACAGACCATACGGCGCAGGACAGAGCAATGGCTATATGTAGTTTCGCTCTCATGACTTTAATCTACCTACATATACTTTAAAGTACAAGTTGGGTATGCTTTCTATATTTTGCAGAACGTCACGGATCAGGCTGAGGCGCCACTTGGCGCCGATAGTCTGGAACCGATTGTTCGCTCTCTTTCATCTCTTTGAATACATCTAGCCAATATGGAATGTCACTTCGCAGTTCCATGACCTCATCTGTCACGCTCTCAATCGAGCTAAGTTGCTGATCTTCATACTTGGCGATAAGTGGCAAGGACTTGTTCTTGGATCTGGCGCGGTGCTGTGCGACTTGCCCATCCTTGTATGCGGACCAAGCGGAATGGAGAATGTCATTTCGGCTTTTGCCAGCGGCTTTGATTCTCTCGATGAGACACTTGGCGTCTTCTCCCTCGGCGACAGGAGCTCCAAACGTTTTCAGCAGGCCGTGCTGGAACGCCTTCGTGAGTTGCTCGAAAGAGTTATTCAGATCTCTGTCCGATGCTTCGTTCGTGTTGCGATAGAGTTGTCTGGTGGCATCAGCGAGGACGATCTCCATTGCTGCGAACTGGGTGGCGAGAGCCCCAATATATGCGTAATATTGAAGCGTGCGCGCCTCTGATTGTTCTCGTGTGTATTCCATATTATGAGCGAACGTCATGGGTCACCGTCGCGCCGCTTGCGGCGCGTAAGGTGGACCCGCTTGTTCGCATTATTTTTGTTTTTGCTGCTTTAGCCATCTCTCATTCTTTATGCGGTAGCCTTCTTCGGGCATTTCTCCATGCAAAATATCGTCTCTTAAGGGGAAGCTGATGTTTCCATCCTTTTGGACAATTACCTGAACATTGAAGGGGCATGATTGCGAATAGTCAGGATCGGCACCCTCAAGAGGCCAGAATGACACGGACCATTCGTTGGTGGATTCATGTACTCCGATATTTTTAGTGTCGAAAACGTTTGTGTCTATGGAGGTATAGGAAACGAAGTTAGTCCAGAACCAGACGGGGCCTTGTTTAATCCATTTAACCGCCGATAAGGTGGCCTGTTCTGCGGTCATTATTTCATTATGGATGACACTTGCATTATTCGTGGTGGCGGGGGAATCGATAGCACCACATGCGATGACACTACCGAGTAGTGTTGAAATCCATATTGCATATCTCATCATATTGTTTCCATTGCGAACGTCTATTTGAGCGGCGGCGAAGCCGTACGTTCCAAATTTTGGTTGGGAAATTGGTCTTGATTATTCTTGATTCTGAGATTCATTGGCTGGCCCCTTCTCTGTGCTGACCCCTTCTTTCGCCTAGCAATGTGGCAAAGGCCCAGAGACCCGGCGGGACGAACGGACTCGCCGCAACACCAACAGAACAGTGAGCCCGAAGACCAACAGGAGAGATCCCCGATCAATCCATCGCCACTTGGTCTCACGCGCCAGACGATCGGTTGCCTGACGAAGAACCGACGGGTTGCGCAGGAATTTCAGAACACCCTGAGAATGAACAAAGCTCGCGCCATGCGATTGGTCGTCGAACAACGAGCGGAGTATTCTCGACTCAGAGTCGAAGATGCGTATCAGGTTTTTCAGCTCGGGATTGTCAATACCTACTGGGATGAAGAGGAATCGCTCCCCCTGCTCTTCGGTATATTCGCGCGCATACCATGACCTGTGCATTTCGAGAATGAACATAGTCGTCAACACGAGTTGATCGTCAACCGACGCGCTGTCCCACTTGTTCTCGAGAGTCTCGAGAACATCAACCACGGGCTCTAGGTAGGCAAGACGGCGGCGGCGGTCGATGGCAACCGAAATGGAGCGACGCATCAAACCGAACACCGGTGCCATTGAGTCGGACCCGGCATTGGAAAGCAAGCGAAACATAGCATCTTGGTGAGTTCCAACTCTGGCCGCCGTCGTCGACAACGAAAGCAGTTCCTGCCTTGCGTCTGCAATCGTCACAGACAGATGCAGGGATATCCTCTCCCCGTCTTGCTCAATGCCATACGCAACCGCATCACGCCCCCCCACGAGCAGAATATGAGATTCAGATGCATTCTCCGCAGCTTTCATGAGTGGGAAGTGAGTGCCATGCACTGCGAATGCGGGCAGAGCACCGCCGAATGCCAGGCAAATACAGATCAGACAACCCGCACCTATCGTTGTCGAAGGAGATTTTTGTAAAGTCATGTCACGCTTCTCTTGTTCAATAAATACATCTACAAATCCTGTCCAACGTCCTTTTTCCCCGTCCTTCATCTTGATTCATGACCTGTGCAACTCTCGCAAGCGGGAAGTGATCTTGCAAGAGTTCATCCGATTGCCGGCAGTTCCTCTTGAATCTGAACTATCGTTTTCTCGTTCCCAGACCTTATGGCTGAAGCGGGTAGAGCTTCGGCCTTTGTTGTCTTAAAATA
>CAZBGF010000291.1:0-3248 GCA_964491255.1 uncultured Verrucomicrobiota bacterium | reverse complement strand
CTTGACGCATGTAAATTCAACGCCGTGGAAGTCAACTAATGGCTAAAATTACCATTAACAACAAAATCTATGAAGCGCCTGAACATGCAAGCGTACTTGATGTGGCTCGGGCAAATGATATATGGATTCCAAGTCTTTGCCATAGCGACTATCTTACCGATTATGGGGCTTGCCGGCTCTGCCTTGTGGAAACCGTCAGTCATGGCAAGACACGCGTTACAACCTCGTGCACACTGCCTGCCGACGACGGGTTAAATGTGATCACTGAATCACCTCGTATTATTCGCCTTAGGAAACTCGTAATGGAATTGATTTTAGCGTCTTGTCCAAACGTAAAAGAAATTGCGGAAATGGCCGAAAAACTTGGTGTTCGCTCCGGCCGGCTTGACTCTGATCCGACAAATGACTGTATTCGCTGTGGATTGTGTGTCAGAGCATGTGAAGAGCTGAGTAAAGCACGGGCAATTAATTTCTCGGGCCGTGGAATTCACCGAAAAATCACGACACCCTTCGAGGAGCCTAATCCTGACTGCGTGCTTTGCGGAGCTTGCGTCTCAGTCTGTCCAACTGGATCACGATTGCTTGATCTTGCGAAAATATCCGGAAAAAAACCCAGCGAATTGTTATCTATTTTCGACGCCAATCTGCGAGTGAGAGGCGCGATTGACCGGCCATTCCCACAGGCGTTTCCAAATACGCCTGCAATCGACCCAGCCGTATGCTTGCGGCTTAACAGAGAAGGATGCGGCATTTGCGAAAAAGTCTGCGAAGCTGATGCGATAAATTTCGAGGACAAAGACAGAACAGAGGAATTAAACGTTGGGTCTGTGATTTTGGCGCCCGGATTCAAAGAATTTGACGCCGGAAAAAAATTGAATCTTGGCTACTCGCGATCGGAAAACATCGTCTCAAGTATAGAATTTGAAAGGATGCTCTCAGCATCCGGTCCGTTCGAAGGGCATATAGTTCGTCCGTCAGACGCGAAACCTGTCAAAAAAATCGCGTTTATCCAATGCGTGGGTTCGCGAGACAAGCAGTGCGGCAGAGAATATTGTTCCTCGGTGTGCTGCATGTACGCTGTCAAGGAAGCTGTCATAGCAAAGGAACATCAGAATGATATTGAATCGGTAATATTTTATATGGACATACGCGCTTTCGGAAAAGATTTTGATAAATATATTGAGCGTGCGAAAAACGAATATGGAGTGGCATTCAAGCGAAGCCGCGTCTCTTCCATGGAGGAATATTCGAACGGAAAAGTCACAGTTAATTACGAAACCGAAAAGGGAACATTCGAAAAAGAAGAATTCGACATGGGTGTTCTTTCTGTGGGTTTGGAGCCGGGCGTCGATTTTAAGCTGATGGCAAGTCGTTTGGGAATTGAGCTTAATGAACACGGCTTTTTCAAGACAGAAGATTTTCATCCATTATCTACTTCTCGATCCGGGATATACGTTTGCGGCGCTGCTTCCGGGCCGAAAGATATTCCGGAAACAGTTGTACAGGCAAGCGGTGCATCCGCAGAAGCAGGAATACTCCTTGCCTCTGCAAGGAATACTCTCACGCAAACGAAGACGTATCCTGAAGAGATGGATGTATCGTATCAGGGTCCGAGGATAGGAGTTTTCGTGTGTCATTGTGGTATTAACATCGGGGGTATTGTCAATGTTCCGTCAGTAGTCGAGTATGCCAGGTTACTTCCCCGTGTTGTTTACGCCGAAGACAATCTCTATACATGTTCACAGGATACTCAAGAAAAAATAAAGGCTTTGATAAAAGAAAAAGGTCTTAATCGTGTTGTTGTCGCATCCTGCTCACCAAGAACACATGGACCCCTGTTCCAGGAAACCATTAAGGAAGCCGGCCTGAATCGCCACTTATTTGAAATGGCAAATATCAGGGACCAATGCTCATGGGTGCATATGAACGAGAAGGAAGAGGCAACGATAAAGGCAAAAGACCTGGTGCGAATGGCTGTTGCCAAGGTAAGCAGTGCGGTTCCTTTAAAACCGGTTTTGATTGACGTAAATCATAAAGCGTTGATTGTGGGTGGAGGTTTAGCCGGAATGACCGCTGCCCTTGCCCTGGCCGATCAAGGATTTGAAGTTGAGCTCATTGAGAAAAGCAAAGAACTGGGCGGAATTGCGAGAAAAATATCATATACAATTGACGGCAAGGATGTCCGGAGTTACCTGTCGTCTGTTATCAAAAGGGTACGACAGCATTCAAAAATAAAGGTTCATACTCAAGCACGTATTGTCAGCGCGTCCGGGTATCTTGGAAACTTCAAAACAACAATCGAATACGGAACACGGAGCGCGAAGCGCGAAGAAATCAAGCATGGAGCAACCATTATCGCTACCGGAGCTCTGGAACACAAACCGAATGAATATCTTTACGGAAAGAACACCAGAGTCGTCACACAGCTTGAACTGGAAGACATGCTTTCCAAACGCGGAACGCGGAATGCGGAACGTGGATTGAAAAGAAAAGATACGAAAATCGCAAAATTCAAGACGGTTGCCATGATTCTCTGCGTTGGTTCGCGCGAAGAGGAAAGAATGTACTGTAGCCGGGTCTGCTGTAATCAAGCCATTAAGAACAGTTTAAAACTCAAACAGATCAGTCCTGAAACGAATATTTTTGTTCTGTACCGGGATATTAGAACTTATGGATTTTACGAACAATATTTTCAAGAAGCGCGGGAAGCAGGCGTTGTTTTCATTCGATACACACCGGAATGTAAGCCTCAAGTGAAACCAATGCAAAAGGGCAAAAAAGGTGTTAGAATAGAAGTCGCCGATCTTTTATTTGGAGAAAACATAGTCATTAACGCCGATATTCTCGCACTAAGCGTTCCAATGAAGGCTCCTGAAGATATAGAAGAGCTTGCGACGTTCTATAAAGTGCCTCTGAACGAAGACCATTTCTTCATGGAAGCACACGTAAAGCTTCGCCCTGTTGATTTTGCTACCGAAGGTCTGTTTGTATGTGGACTGGCACACTACCCGAAAAATATTGATGAATCCATATCACAGGCATTGGCTGCTGCTGGAAGAGCCGCAACTGTTTTAAACAAGGACAAGATAGAAGCTGAAGGAGCAATCGCGTATGTACGTGAGGACCGATGCAGTGGCTGCGGCGCATGCGTTGAAGTTTGTCCATATAACGCTGTTGAGCTTAACAGCGAAAAACAGATAGCAGAAGTAAACGCGGGATTGTGCAAGGGCTGCGGCGCATGTGCAGCT
>CAZBGF010000290.1:0-3285 GCA_964491255.1 uncultured Verrucomicrobiota bacterium | reverse complement strand
AATCTACACCATTTCCATTTGCAGCGTATTTTGCCAGTCTTGTAGTTGTTTCCGGTGAAGTTTCAGGGAAGATGATGAATGAACTTTATCGGGTATTAAGGCCATGCGGCGGGAAGTTGGTTTTTAATGATATTTCTGCGAATGACGCGAAAAATTTTCTTGAAAAAAGTGTTGTCCCTAAAGAGGAAGTTATTAAAAAAAGGCCAATAGTTGTCAGAAAAGCTTTGCCGGGCGCAGGAGAATGGCGTTATGGACTGGCCGATACCGGTCGTTCAGGGGTAGGGGCGGAAAGCAGATTGCGCCTTCCCCTTGAGCTTCTTTGGTTTGGCGGTCTTGGACCGGATCGTATGATTGACCGACATGCTAGAACATCGACTCCCGTTTCTGTCAATGGCAGGGTTTTTATCACAGGAGAAAACTATGTAATTGCCTTTGACGCATATACAGGCAGAGAATTATGGTGTGTAGAAATTTCCAATGTGGGCCGTACGGGCGCAGTTCATTCCAGTTCGAACCTGATTGCAGATGATAATTATGTGTATGTCACAGTTAAAAATAAGTGTTATCAACTCGATCAAGTCAGCGGTGAGCGAAAGGCTATTTATGAAGTGCCAAAGCTATTGACCAAAGATTCTGAAGTGAAATATAAATATGTATTGAATGATTCAAAAATGCCTCCTGAAGACAAAACAGGCTATCTGGAGTGGGGATATCTAGGTGTGAGCGGAGATATTATCCTTGGCAGCTACCGGTTTCCACGAACACGTCAAACCAGCAGATATCCGTGTTACGACAGAGCTTTATTTGCTATGAATATGAGAGATAAATCCCTCTTGTGGATTTATCGGGCAAAGCAGGTGATCCCCGCCAATCACATCGTTTTCAAGGACGACAAGGTTTATTTGTTTGACAGCGAAACCGAAGAACAGATAGTCAAAGATTTACGCCGTGGGAAAGAAATAGATCCGGAACAATTCCTTATAGCTCTGGACATGAAAACCGGAAAAGAACTATGGCGAACAAAGGATATCCCGAAAAAAATGTATAAGACCGAAAGATATGGGCATTTTTCCAAACAACTTCAGTATTCCAATGGACTTCTTATCCTGAGCGCCAATGCGGCTTATGATGCGGCAAGCGGGAAAAAAATATGGTCTAAGAATGCGTCGTATTATAGAAATCCATTGATCTATGAAGATAAAATTATTGCATTTTCACGCTCAATCGGGCTTCGCACCGGTCAATACACGACAATACCAGACATAATGACCGGGTTAGCAAGCCGTTGGCGTGCAATTAAGGCTTATGGATGTGGAGGAATAGCAGGATGTGAAAACTTATTGTTCTATCGGTCCGGAGTTATCGGGTTTTATGATATGCGATACAACGGCCTGGCTAATTTTGGCGGAATCCGTGCCGGCTGTAGCATGAATATGATTGCCGCCAATGGCGTCTTTATTTCAGTTGTGGGGGACAGTGGCTGCACATGCTCGTATAACTATCAAACATCATTGGGAATGATATCTGCTGGAAAAGAAAAAAATGTCTACTACGTTATCCCCAGACTCCAGAGTAGCGGAGAAATAAAACAGGTGCGAGCTAATTTGGCTGCTCCCGGTGATGCCGTTGACGAGAGGGGTTCTGTTTGGCATGGCTTTCCTCGACAGGGACTTGGTCTTGGCTGTGAACCATCAATAGTGAATCCCGTGACAGTATTGATGCCGAATGGAAAATTGTATCACGACCCGGAAGTGAAGAATCTAATAAAAAGTGAAACTGGAAGTTTTATTTATAATTCCGGAGTACGCGGTTCAGGGAAGATTGTGGTGGATGTAAAATTGCGAGATAAAGTTTACATGCCTAATTGCAAGCAAGCGCCTGTGATTGACGGAGTCATTGATGATGCCTGCTGGAAAAATCTCAAACCGGTTCCATTTGCAGGTAACTCACATTTGGATGAACCTAAGATATGTCTTTTAATGTGTCAGGATGAGGAAAACCTTTATTTCGCCTATCAGAGAAAAGCAATTATCCGCAATGGAAAATCCGTTCCCTTTGTTGCTGTGCACAAAGGAGACGACAATATCGAATGTCGTCAGGATGATTGTTTTGAAATGTTCATAACTAGCAAAGTAACAACTATGGCGGCGCAACTGGGTATTAATGCTCTTGGAGCAAGATTCGATGGCAAGCGTTACTATTATTCCGACAATTATTCTCAGCTTAAAGAATGGGATAGCAACTGGAAAACCGCGGTAAAAACTAGCGCTGACTCCTGGGCCGCTGAAATAGCGATTCCCAAGATAAGCCTGGAAAAAGCTAAAGTGAGCAACAAGCAGCTAAAGCTCAATTTCATGTCACAGAATTTAAGTGGCACCGGAATGAAGCGCAGATATCTGATAGATCCGGAATTGGAGTTCCAATGCTGTCGACAGGCAATAGATGTCTCAGATAAACCGGTCCCACCGGCAATAGAACGCTTTTTTACGGTTAAGCTTCATTTTGCCGAAACAGAAGATGTTAAAAGAGGTGAACGAGTATTCGATGTCGTTCTACAGGGGAAACCGGTTTTGACTGATTTTGATGTAATAAAAGAATCAGGGGAGAGATATAAAACGGTTGTTAAAGAATTCAAGAACATATCGGCTTCAAACATGATTTGCGTTGAGTTTTCAGGTGCCAACAAGATGAACCAAGGCAAATTGACGCCGTTTGTGAACGGAATAGAGGTAATAGAGGAAAAATAGAAATAAATTGTGTCTATTCAGGTTCACGGTTCAAGGTTAGTACCTTAAGTATCAGGAACAACGATAAAAAGCAAGAAAACCAAAAGAATATCCAATATCCAACAAGGAATATCCAATCACGAAGGAAAGAGTGTTCACCCCGTTTCTAAAGGAAACAGCGCTGGTTCATGGAACACATCGGGAACGTGGGAGTATCATCAACCATTGATTTCAGCGTTAGCCCCGAACGTTCGGGGAGCAGTCAGAATGTTAATTGTTTAGGCTAAAGCAGGTTATGTCTATTTATTCTATATTCTGAATCCTGACTCCGCCTAACGGCGGAGCAAGCTTCTGATTTATCCCCGCCAATGGCGGGACTTCTACTCCTGCAAAAGCTATTTTGCAGGAGTCTATGGTTATAAAATAAAGGAAAAAATAATGGGTGAAAAATTTTTAAGTGTAATATTCATAGCGTTGCTGTCTGTTGCTGCGGAATCGCTGTTTGCCGACTGGCCTATGTATAAAAATGATCTGCATAGATCAGGGGTGAGCAACGAAA
>CAZBGF010000289.1:0-3290 GCA_964491255.1 uncultured Verrucomicrobiota bacterium | reverse complement strand
AAAAAGGAATGCCGCCGTTAGTTTTATGTTGCAGGATTAATATATTTCCATAATCATTTTTATTGTAGATGCTGTTTGCACTTACCACTTTACCATCATAAAATGAATGCAAAGGCGTTTCAGCAGGAACAAAAAAATCATTTCCTAAATGAATTGTTTTATACTCCGGACCACTATTACCTTCTTTTTGGTAAGCCTTAGTATTGTAAAAAGACCTTGCTTCGTCATACGCTCCAACCAATAAGCTATTCGGCTTTTCTTTTTGTAAAGAATTAATCTTATAGCTCGAATAATCGACATCGCAATACTCGCTCACATGTCCTAACCAAGTACTTGAAATCCCTAAATCTAAACAATAAACATTGTTAAAGCTTAATGTTGGAAAAAGTGTATTTAAAGAAAAATCTTGCTTTTCTGCCCAAGATTTAAAATTATCTTCACTAGGCACAGGAGTATATCCACAAGCTTCTCTGAAACTGTAAAGTGCCAAATTTTCATCAACATCAATCCATTTCTCGAGTACTTCCCAAGCAGGTCTTTCACTAATTAACAAGTATTTATTATCAGGCTCTTTTTGTTTGTTGATAGCCGACTTACTTACGCTAATAATAAGGCGCATCGCTATCAAGTTGTATAAGAACTTTAATTCTTCTTCTTGTAATGGAAACTTACTATGATACCCTTTAATAATGGGAAGTGCAGCAGCTAATGAGTCAGGTTTGTGCATAATAGCATAGGCCGTAGCAACAGCTAAATCATTAATTAGTGGAGTATAAATAGCATCACCATAATCAATAATAGCTTTTACTTGTGGGTTAATAAGATCGTTCGTAACAATTACATTATTGTCATTGGCATCATTATGAATAACACCTTTTCTTAGTTTTTGGTACTCGTTTTGTAACGCTTTATATTGATTTTGAAAATGCTTTACAATTTTCTGTTGTTTCTCAGAGAATAAATTTACATAATCGTAAGTCCATTCAGCCTGAGCTACATCCCAAACAAAGCTACGGTGAGCTTCGGGATGATCAAAGCCTTGCAATGCGTTAGTCAATTTACCGGCTTCTTCTCCTAAACTGAATAAAAGCTTATCTTTTATAGGGTTAACAGAAGACCACACCCTCCCATCAATCCATGATAATAATCTAACTTTACGCGGGTTCCCGGCATAATCGGCTATTTCACTAATAAATTTCCCATCACGATCGGGGAATATTTTGGGTACTCCAATTTCTTCTTTGTTGTTGGCAATATATTTTAAAAGTTCTTGTTGAAATTCAAGATAACCTACTATTTCGTCAGGGCGGCTTATTTTTAAAATATAACTGTCGGATGAAGTTTTAATTCTAAAATTAAAATCTAACTCTCCAGGTAATGCTGTTGCTTTTCCATCTATTTGATACAATTCTTTAGCTATTTTTTCAGCTTGATTTGTATTTATTTGGATAGACAAATAATCCACTCTCATATTTACTCATTTATTAATAACAATAAATAATGTGCAGCAGACCAACTAAAATTTTGAGATTCTAAGCCTTCTCCTGTAATGGGTTGGTAATTTTCTCTGATTGAGATTCCTTTATTCAGAACGCCTTCAGCATTATGTATTAATTTATATGTCGCTTTATATGCATCTTTGTGATAGTTGTAATTGTGTAATCCTACCACACCAAAATAGGCTTGATCTAACCAGTTTGGTCCTCTCCAATATCCTCCGTCTGGTTGAAAACTTGGGTGATCGGCACTCAATGTTTGAAAAGGAACTTTTGTGTTAAAGTAAGCTGGATTCATCATGTTGTTTTTGACAGCTTCTGCCTGTTCCTTAGTAGCTACATTCGCCCATAAAGGAATCCAACCCTCACAACCCATTACTTCAATAAAGTTTTCTCCATCAATGGAAGTATCATAAAACCACCCCGTTTTTTTATCAAAAAACTGATTCTGAATTTTTGTTTTTAAGGCTTCCGCTTGTATCCTAAAAATTTCAAAATCTTCATTTTGGTTAATTACTTTAGCCATTTTACCTAAGTACTGTTTTTCAGCGTATAGGTATGCATTCAAATCAACACTTTCCTGATTTAATGAAAAAACTTTTTGAGCACTTTTAACCATTTCACTTTTATCAAAACGTACAGCATTGTCCATTCCGCTTTCCCATTTTGCTGCAACTAAGGTTCCATCAGTAGATCCATATTCACAAATACTATCTTTATCGTAATCTCTAAACTCGTACCACCAATTGTGTTGTTTAACAATTTTAGGATAGAGCTCTTTGATAAAGTCGACATCTCCATCTTGTTCATAAACTTTCCACACTGCCCATGCAGAAAGAGGGGGCTTTGTGTTTCTGTAATTATGTTTTTCTATTGTTGTGTCTCGGTAAATACAATCCACAATAAATCCATTATCCAGTTGAAAGTCATACATAGCTCTGATTTGGTTTTTAGCCAATTCAGGATTGTAGTTTGCAACAGCTGCAGCATGTTTCCAGCTGTCCCAAGCCCAAAAACCTAAAAACCATTTGTAATGATAACTAGGAAATATACCGGCATGTTTTAACTCTCCCGCAGGTATTCGAGTATTGTTTTGTAATGTAAGTACAGTTTTAGCAACTAAATCTTTGTATATGCTATCTTGCCAATTAGTATCTAATTTGTTATATAAAGTTTTAAGTTGCTCTTCCTTTTCTTTTATTCTTCTATGAAGTTGTTTTAAAGGAATTTTAGCAGCTAATTCTAATTCTTGTTGTTCATTAACCGCATCATATTCCGGAAAGATAAACGTTTGAGCAATAGTCAGCACTTTAGTTTTTTTAGGTTGAATTTCAAAAGTTTTTAAAGAGATGGAATAGGAAGAGTCCGTGGTATTGATGTTATTTATTTTATGATCAAAAGTTTGGATGATCCCTTTAGCTGAACTCCTGTCGGTTGTTAATGAAATGGCATTTCCTTCTTTCGCTATTTGTAATCCACTTGAAAAAATAGTTCCAGTCCAATTTGCTTGAATAGCAATTGTTTCTTCTGATTGGTTGGTTATTTGAGTAGTAATTATTGCAGAGTGAGAAGAACTGTAAAAAAGTGATTGTGATATTTTAAGCGTTTTGTTTTCTAAAATTTGTTCTAGATGACTATTATAAGATATTTGCGTCACAGAAAAATCATTTAAACTAATTGCTTTTTGGGATTGAGAATTAATCAATTCTAATTGACTTAACATTTTGCTGCACCACTCTCCATGTCCTTGAGTCATTAAGAAAGGTCCGGAAAATCCTAATGTTATATTTTCTT
>CAZBGF010000288.1:0-3306 GCA_964491255.1 uncultured Verrucomicrobiota bacterium | reverse complement strand
ATTGGAAAGTTATCAGCTTTCAAAACGCCCAGTCCACTTTTGGATATGGGCACTCTGGATGGTATAGACAAAATGGAATCGTTTTTTTCCGGTAAATAAAGCGCGGCCTTTGTCAATACTGTGGAGTACTTGACTCAGTAGTGATATCGCAACTGGGCAATGTGTATGGAATCACTCTCAACCTTATACACGATCCGGTGCTCATCCGTAATGCGCCGAGACCAGTAACCTGAGAGAGCATACTTGAGAAGTTCCGGCTTACCCTCGCCACGAAAAGGATCTCGGGCTATCTCCTTGATCAGTTTGTTGATTCGCTTGAATATCCGCTTGTCTGTTTTCTGCCAGTACAGATAGTCCTCCCATGCATGCTCAGAGAAGACATACTTCATAAAACCAGCTTCTTCTTTTTGCCTTTGCCACTTACAAGTTGCTGAATAGACTCCAGCAGTCTCCGAGCATTGCATGGGCTCTTCAACAGGTATGACGTCTCAACAAGCGATTCGTAATCCTCCAGTGACATCATCACAACCGCCTTATCTCGACGCTTCGTGATGATTAATGGATTGTGATCTTCACAAACCCTGCTGATTACGTCAGACAACTTCTCTCTTGCTTCTGTATATGTTATAGCATTCATAATATGTACAGAATACTGTACATAACGCTTTATTGTCAATTCTTTTTAATACTTTCTTGGTCAGCCCTGAAAAACCATGATTTTCCCCCGCCCGCCTGCATCGCTGTGGACGGGCTGGCGGACAAAGTGCTGCCTGCCCGAAATGCTTCGCATATGCTATGCAGGCGGGCTGGCAGGAGAAGTCAGTAAACTACTGGACACGTATTCTCGAAGCATTCTGACTTCCCTGTCCGACACGCGGCGCGGGCAGGCTGACTCCTGACTTCTGAATTCCTGAGTAATTATCTGTTCCCTTCCAACCTACACACAAACATCGAAAGGACCATTGCCAATGTGCTGGAAACAGCAAGGACCGACACAACCTGTAAAAGCGTGTTATGCCATACAATAACTCCGGCAACATACACCAACGCACAGAAAACCAGGGGAACTGCAACACGGAACCGATGCTGGGCTAATTCAAAATTCATGAGAACAAAAGTCATACTCAACGGGCATAAAGCCCATGCCATTCCGCGCACCACCGGCACCAGGTCTGGCGACCGGTGTCCAGCAAGAACCCGTAAAAAAAATTGAGGAAAGATCGTACATATTAATGCCGCGATCACGCTGATGAAACTAACCAGCACAAAAGCCTTTAACAATGTTCTCCAATTCTCGTAAGAAGTCCCGCCCGATGACACTACCTTTGGAAACATAGCCATGCTGATAGGTAGAGGCAGAAAAATCACAACACTCGCCACTGTCGCGGCTTTGCCGAAAAGGCCTGCTTCAGCGGAGCTGAAATAGTGTTTCACGAGAATAACATCGGCATTCATCAGGACTGCAAATCCGGCCAACGCGATCATGTACTTGAAAAAATAGGAATACACCCCAGGGATTCTCTGCACACGCGGAATTCCCCGCCCCAGAACGAACCGCAGTGCGATAACATACAATATCAGACTGATTACCGCTGCAAGCGTATGCGCCGATACGGCTCCAACCGCGGAGTATCCAATTGCAGTGAAAACAACGGCAAGAATAAGACGGGCAAAACTCCAGATGATTGCTATTCCTGAAAGCCAGAAAAACGCCTGACACCCATTCAGCACTCCAGTCAGGACAGGAATATAAAGTCCTGCAACAAGAGCTATACTCATAATACTTATCAGCATGGGATTTTCCAGTTTAAGGAAAACACTCAGCTCACGGACGCCGCATATCAAGACGACAAGAAACAGTAATCCGACGAACGACAAGTCCCTCAAGATTCCAACCATCATCGGCTTGACCTTTTCGACCAAGCCATCTTTAACAAACCGTGCCGTGAAATGCGTTAAAGTCCAGCTGAAAGCTCCCATAGAGAAGGTTATGATCATAAAAACACGAAGCATGGTCAACATATCGCCATAATCGGATTTAGACAGCATCCACATCATGGCTACCTGAAACAGCAGATTAAACACATTTGTCACCTGCGAACCCGTCAATAGAACCAAGCTATGCCTGAAAAGATGGTCATGCTCAAGACCCGGAGGATGGATGAAAGGACCGATAAATTTGTCGTACAATGCAACCAACCGTGAAAACGGCGAGTACAGCAAGCGCAGACGAACGAGCGCAGCAAACATTTCAAATGAAACCCGCACTATTTCTATTTTGGAACCGGAAACATCGTGCCATGTGGTTGGAATCTCGATTATTCTGTTTCCAGCCCGCTTCAACTGAAAAAGCAGATCGACATCAAACGCCCATCGGGTAATACCAAGCCTGGGCAAAACCTGCATGATGGCTTCACGGCGCATTAACTTGGCCCCGCACTGTGTATCGGTGATACGAAGCCCGAAAAGCATCCTGGTCAAAAGGTTGAAAACCCTTGAAGCTGTTCTACGTAAAAGCGACTGTTTAGGTTTGACCTTTGCATCCCTGCGCCATCGGGAAGCTATGATTGCACCGGCATCACCGATATTATCCGCCAGATCCTGAAATGCTTCAGGCGGCGTAGATCCATCCGCATCGACAAATCCCACCAGATTCCCGCAAGCCCGAGAAAAACCACGTATAAGCGCACCCCCTTTGCCAATGCGCTCTGGTTCAACAATGTACTTCAGACAGGGATTCTGCTCGGAATACTTATTTACAATATTTTCCGTGTGATCGGTCGACCCGTTAATAACAACAATGAATTCAACATCCTGACCATAAAGCTCGGTGAAATAAGGAAGATAGGCATCCAACATGAGTCCTATTCGTTCTTCCTCATCGTATGCAGGAATAATAATCGAGAGTTTCATCGCAGTCATAATAGCGCGTGAATTACCCGTATCTATAAAGCCATTAAAAGTCAAATTTTTGACAGGATAACAGGATGGACAGGATTTATTATCTTGTTAATCCTTACTGTTAATTCCCCATCCGAATAGGTAAGTCTTTGAGCTTTCTCTTAACTTCGACCTTGCGTTCCCCGAAGTTCAGTAGTAACCCTACAGGTTTTCCTGTAGCGACGAGATAGTTGACCAGTTGTATTTCATGAGTTTGTATGACTCGTCTTACGGACTTCAGTTCCAATATGACGATATCTTCAACCACAATGTCCGCTGTAAACTCTCCCACGACTTCACCCTCGTAATATACAGTGATTGCTTTCTGTGATTCGACGTTAAAGCCTGCTTTACGCAGTTCAATCA
>CAZBGF010000287.1:0-3316 GCA_964491255.1 uncultured Verrucomicrobiota bacterium | reverse complement strand
TGGTCTATTTCATAAATTGTGTTACGTATTTCTGAACGGCTCGGCGGGGACCCGCCGTCGCCAAGGCTATGGCGGGCAGGCAGCCTTGCCCTACCAAAACGGCGCCGAAGGCAGGTAGGGCGAAGCCTCTGGCTGAGCCGCAGGGAAGAATTTCCTATCAATTGAATACGTAACCTTATTTATGAAAACGTTTACTAAGGCACGAAGCAGATTGATAATAAGGTGATTAGGGAAGGACATATTAAAAATGCAATGCTTGACTCCCGTGTTTTCTTATGCTTCGTAATTCTCTTATTGTTAACCCTTTGTGTCTTGGCACCTTAGTGGCACATGAATTTATTTGAGTAAAGGAATCTGGTCATGTCGAAATGCATCAGTCATGGCGGCGCGGAAACGGAGATATCGAGTAATGAAACCGAAAAGTTTTTACGCGATTATTGCGCGCAATTGACCGCCAGGCCAAAAAAAGTTTTACTCATCCCCCCTGATTTCACTCGATACCATTCCGGTGCGGGTGAGATATGCTCTCAGCTTTACCGAATATTGTCTCCTGACGCCCTTGTGGATCTGCTTCCGGCGCTGGGCACACACAGGCCAATGACGTCCGATGAAATGGACCGGATGTTTCCCGAGATTCCGCATGAAAGGATTTACGTTCATGACTGGCAAAAGGGGCTCTCGTATATGGGCGAAATTCCCGGGCGCAGACTTCATGAGCTGAGCAACGGCAAAGTGGATTATCCGGTTAGAATAGAAATCAATCATGTACTCGCGGAAGGCGGGTATGATGTTATTTTTTCTGTAGGTCAGATTGTTCCGCACGAGGTTGTGGGAATGGCGGGCGGCAATAAGAATATTCTCGTTGGAACAGCGGGCCCTGACGCAATCAACAAAAGCCATTTTTTAGGAGCTGTTTGTGATATGGAAACGATTATGGGCCATATCGACAGTCCGGTCCGCGCGTTCCTGAATGAGGCGGAAGATTGTTTTTTAAGTCATTTACCCATTCACTATATCTTGAATGTTCGTGACAGGAATGCGGCCGGCCGGCTTGTAACTCGCGGCCTGTTTTGCGGAAATGACAGGAAGTGTTATGAAAACGCGGCGCGACTGAGCCAGAAGGTCAATATTGTATTTGTTAAACCGCTGAAAAAAGTGGTGGTTTATCTGGACTCCAATGAGTACAAAAGCACCTGGCTCGGCAACAAAGCCATTTACAGGACGCGTATGGCCATTGACGATAACGGCGAACTGCTAATACTGGCGCCCGGCCTTGTTGAGTTCGGCGAGGCTGAGATTAATGATCGGGTTATTCGCAAGTATGGTTATCGCGGGACCCGTGCAACGCTCCATGCTGTATCCGAGAATCCGGAACTTCGCGAAGCTCTGGGGGCTGCCGCCCATTTGATTCATGGCTCCAGCGAAGGGCGATTCTCGATTACTTATGCACCCGGCGGTTTGACCCGGCAGGAAATCGAATCTGTAGGGTTTCAATTTACCGATTTGGCTGAGGCTATGACGCGATACGATCCAGAACAACTTGTGGATGGCTTTAACACGATGCCGGACGGAGAGGAAATATACTTTATTTCCAATCCAGCGCTTGGTCTCTGGCAGACCGCGTCATAATCCCAAATTTTGTATTAAGAAAGCGCAGAATTTTTTTTCTTATATTTTTCTTTGCGATTTTTGCGATCTTCTGTAAAATTTTCTGTTTTTGAACTGTTTTTTTCTGATAGCTATGTTACGGAAAGGGGCTTTTATGGGCGGTGTTTTTGGAGTTGTATCGAAATCAGACTGCGTGGAAGACCTGTTTTACGGCACGGATTACCACTCACACCTGGGAACACGGCGCGGCGGCCTGGCCGTGCTGAATCACCAGGGTTTCACTCGCTTAATTCATAACATCGAAACCAGTCAGTTCCGTTCGAAATTCGAAGATGAAATCCCGAAGATGCGTGGAAGCATGGGAATTGGATGCATCAGCGATACTGAGGATCAGCCGCTTATCATAGGTTCACATCTTGGCAACTACGCGATCGTTACGGTTGGACGGATCAATAACATTAAACAATTGGTTAATGATGCTTTTGGCAAACGCACTATTCACTTTTCGGAAATGAGTGGAGGAGAGATCAACCCCACTGAGTTGATCTCTACGCTCATTAACCAGGAAGCGACTTTCGAAGATGGTATCCGCCGGGCTCAGCAAGTCATTGATGGTTCCTGTTCGTTATTACTGCTGACTGCAAACAGTTTGTATGCCGCTCGAGACCGTTACGGAAGGACGCCGCTGATCATTGGCGAAAAAGAGGGCGCCTATTGCGTGTCTATGGAAACATGCGCGTTCCCGAACCTGGGGTATCGGTTCAGGAATGAATTAGGGCCGGGCGAGATTATCCGCATAACGTCCGATGGTGTGGAACAGAAAGTGCCGCCGGGTGATAAGTTACGGATTTGCGCGTTTCTTTGGGTGTACTTTGGCTATCCAGCTTCAAGTTATGAAGGAATGAATGTTGAAATTGCGAGGAACCGTTGTGGCGCAGCGTTGGCCCGAAGTGACGATGTAAAAATTGACATGGTTGCCGCTATACCGGATTCCGGCACGGCTTATGCGATTGGCTATGCCAATAAGGCGCGGATTCCATTTCACAGGCCTTTTGTCAAGTATACTCCAACCTGGCCTCGAAGTTTTATACCTCAGGACCAGAAAACCCGTAATCTCGTTGCGCGGATGAAGCTGATTCCAATTCGCGAATTGATCCAGGGTAAGCGTCTATTGTTCTGCGAGGATTCCATTGTCCGTGGCACACAGCTTCGAGAGACAATCCAGCGGCTGTACGAATACGGCGCGAAAGAAGTGCATATGCGGCCGGCGTGTCCACCTCTGATTCAAAGCTGTAGATTTCTTAATTTCTCGCGGTCAAAGTCCGAACTGGATCTGGCCGGCCGCCGGGCCATTTGCGAGCTTGAAGGTTGTGACAATGCTACCATTGATGAATATGCAGATCAGGGTACGGAAAAACAATGTGCTATGATCGAGCAAATTCGGCGCCATTTGAATCTGACCAGTCTGAAGTATCAGACAATGCATGATATGCTTGATGCTATCGGACTGCCCAGGGAGAACGTTTGTACATATTGCTGGGATGGAAAAGCATAGTACCTTGTCTATTCAAAACTGTTATAATAAAGTAACTACTCAGGAGTCAGAATGAGGGAGCCGAAGGAGCCGGCAAGAAGAAGTATGGGAGTATCGGCGTGTCGGAGTATGGGAGTAATTCCGGAGTGCTTTTGGCGCTGAATAGGTAACTGC
>CAZBGF010000286.1:0-3327 GCA_964491255.1 uncultured Verrucomicrobiota bacterium | reverse complement strand
CCGCTTAGAACAAAAATCATCCCGACAATGGCCCCGACACACGAGGAAACCATAATCGTGAACAACACACCATGAAAACCTATAAACGCACCAATTGCGCCCAGCAGCTTAACATCGCCCATACCCATGGCTTCTTTCTTAAAAGCCATCGTTCCGAGCGCAGACACAATCCAGAGAATCAATGCGCCGGCTGTCAATCCTAATAATGAAGCTCTGAATCCGGCGTAAACCTCTGTCTGACCGTGAAGCGACGGCACCAGCATGCTCAACACAGGACCGATCACTATGCCGCCGATAGTAATGCGATCAGGAATAATCATATAGTCCAAATCAATAAAAGTGGCGATCACGAGGCCCAGCACCAATAACCAATAAACAGGCGTTCGCATATCCCATCCGTATGTCCACCAAATCAATAAAAAGAGAACAGCAGTGAGAAACTCAACCAGAATATACCGCCCTGAAATACGCGAGCCACAATAGCGGCATTTTCCCCGCAAAATCAAAAAACTCACAAAAGGAATATTATAGTACCAGGGAATGAGATGATTACATCGTGGACAACTTGAACGCGGAGTCACAACCGAACGGCTTCTTGGAATACGGAAAATACACACGTTCGCAAAACTGCCTATACAGGCACCCCACGCAAAAGAGAGGATAGAAAAATAAAAATTAATCCATATTACCGTCATCGTATTCATATTTTATCAATTGTAGTTGTAAGTAAAGCTCATCGAGCGGCTTTCCTGCGAAGGAGAGTAATGAAAAAAGTGGCTCTTTTCCGGAAAGTTTAGACAAGAAGGGGTAAGACATCAAGCAACTTTTGCTGTGATTTGAAGTTAATGGACTGTTGACCGGCAGTATCCGGGCATAATCAACCTAGAAAAAGCAGTTGAATGTCCAATATCCAACCAGTCTACGCCAAGGCTGGGGCTCTTGAGGCGGGGACGCCGGGTGTTTAAAATCGGGGTTTTTCAGGACCGACTAATTTATACCTCATGATTTTTCCCTCCTGTTACTGTTCCTCATTAGGGAGTCTTCCAGCACCACCGCCCTGCAGGGAACAGTTGAGACCCCCTTCACTTTCAAGGGAAGGACAATGAGCCGGGCGCGTTTACTCGAAATCCTGTCAAGATTTACCAAGCCCGCGATAATAGCTATCCCGTGACGGAACAGATCGACAAACACACCGGTCGGGTTCTCAAAACCCGTATCATATAACTCGATATCCATCCCAAAAAGGGGAATATTCATTTCTTTCATCCAGTCCGCGGAGTTTCTTTCCAGGAAACATTCCTGCCGACATCCTGTTCTTATCAGAACAGCATCACCTTGGCGGAGATGTTCCGAATGTTCTTTCAGCACGCTTGCGTCAATGGCGGTAACGTTATCCGGCACATCCAGCATACTCACGTCAATAAAAAGGCTTTCCACAGGAAACTCATCGGTATTCGGAGCGCCGTCGAACAGGTGACTTGCCGTCTCGAAATAGGTGCCGCCGTGGGATTTGATAAAGAGATCGAACGCCTTGCATGAATAACCTTTATAAACAGGAAGATTCGCATGCAAACGAACATCAATTTCGCGGCCGTCATCAAAATATCTGGATATATCAATAATAGTCATAACTTATTCAGCACCAAAGGCACAGAGGCACAGAGTTTATTTGTTGCCTATCTTTTTGCGCAAACTACTAAGCATTCGTTCTATTTCTCTGCTGAACTCATACACTTCTTCGAAACTGTCAGCCGACAAGTATTCAAGATTTCCTTTGCACGCCGATAAATCTCCGTAACGAAGCGCGTCGACTTTTGCCAGACAATCAGATCTCTATACGTTTTCATTGTTTTGTCTGCTTTGTGCCTCTGTGCCTTTGGTGCTTTGTGCCTGAGTAGACAATAATAGTCATTGGCGCTCAAATGCGGGATAAAACTTACTCAGGCATTCAGTAACCAGTAGTCAGTTGTCAGTTGTTTCTGGAACTCCGACACTCCGACACACCCATACTCCGTCACTTCTTATTAAGCAACCTATTCTCTTCAGATTTCTTGACTTTACGCCTTTACTACTTTGTGCCTTTGTGCCTATTTGAGTTACGATAGAACTACATCTCGTCAACCAGTCTCCAGAACGAATCAGCAATCTCGCCGACACTGTAAACACCGGCGCTATCCACACTGCCAAGCACCATTTCTCCCCGGAAACTTGCACATCGGAGAATGGAAATCATCTCCTTTACTTCCGCATTTCCCTGCCCGGGCAGAACCGGCGTTCCACGGAAACTACAATCATCGATTACGATCCGGGACACGATGTTTTTCAAAGGCTTTTTAAATGAAGCCAGGAACGGTTTTTCGCCGCATCTCGCGAAATTTGCAGGCTGAAAACAGTATTCCGCACAGTCATTGTCCTTTAACAACTCCGAGCATTCCGATGCGCCCAGAAACTTGTTTTCGAAACACACGTTCAATCTGTTTTTTTTCAGTTGCGACTGCAGCATGAGAGTATCCCTGCTCAAGGGCATGATAACTTTGCGCGGTTTGAGAATACCCGCGATGGCGCTAATTCGCCCGGCATTCTTCTTGCTGGAGCCGGTATGAATTGCAGATACAACAATTTTTCGCTGTTTCAATACATCCAGTATAAATTTAAGGCGACTTGTCGACAGAGACCAGATATCGATTCCGTCGACAGCATCCAGTTGAATATGATTAATTCCCTGATATGCCAGGTTTTTCGCTATTTCATCGATATTCCGTCCACAGATCGAACTTGACGCCGCAAGAGTAAAGGACTCGCGCCGGAGTTTATCCTTGATGATATCCGCGCGCTGACGCCTGCAATCGTCGCACAACGGATTGTCACAGAGAAACGCAGCAGCATCCTCACGCAATGCGGTGATCGCCTCTTCAACTATGGCCTTTGCCGGCATGAGCCGAATGACACAATCGCCTATCCTGCCATAGTTGATAATACCGGCGGAACGGAACCGCGGTTCAAGACCTATGAAGTTCCGGTGTGGTCCGGGAAAATATTTCTTCGTGATTTTTTTTATTCTTCCACTTCCCTGATCCCGGTACGAGACCGTCTCATCCTTCAGATACGGGGCGTGAAACAGCTCCTCGCTTGTATGAAGCATGGTATTGCGATCCTGATCAACTCCCATAAGCAATATCTGTCCCTCAACATCCATGAGTCTTGCGTAAGGAGTGCCGCGCGCATGACTAGTGGGTGTGTCCAGGTGGCCGGCTATGAAGTCTTCCGCATCCGGTCCCCATACTGCGACATTCGCGACAGGATCCAGACTCCGTTTTACACCCTTAA
>CAZBGF010000285.1:0-3345 GCA_964491255.1 uncultured Verrucomicrobiota bacterium | reverse complement strand
AATATCCACGAGCGTGATAGTTGAGTCTCTTAGCGCTGGAAATGTCAGAAGATCTTTAACCAGGCCACGCGTGAACCCGAAACTGCCTGCTCCGATAAATACGATTTTTACCATTGTCAAATTCTCCTATTTGTAATAGTTATATGTATGGTCATTTTTATAGTCCAAAAATTTATAACAAGAGTCAAGTTTTATACAGTAAAAATTCTGATTCAGACAGTAGATCATTCCGCCTCGGCGGATCTGCCTGTGGCACGAAGACATCAGGCATCAGACTTTGCGGGAGAAAACGGGTAGAGAACACTTCAAGGGTTAATTGTGGTCAAAAAAGTCTGAAGTCCAATATTTAAATTAAAATCTTTTTAGCCACGGATTCACACGGATAAAACACAGATTTTTAATAAATTCATGCTTTATCCGTGTTTAATCTGTGTTTATCTGTGGCTTTATTTTATCGTTATCATATGACAAGCAGGAAAAAATCAAGTTCAGCGTTTACAGGCATGCCTGTGGCATTAACGATTGCCGGTTCAGACAGCGGCGGGGGCGCCGGTATTCAGGCTGATATCAAGACCTTTTTTGCGCTGGGTATATTTGGGACATCGGCGATTACCTGCGTCACGGCGCAGAATCCGGATGCTATCCGGGGAATATCCGCTGTGCCATCCGGCATGGTAATGCTTCAAATTCGGACAGTTTGCGAAGGGTTTCCCGTTTCAGCAGTTAAAACCGGCATGCTGTATTCCGCTGCGATCATCAGAGCTGTCGCCGAATCACTTGTGTTATGCAACGTTCCTTTACTGGTTATAGACCCGGTTATGACAGCCTCGTCCGGCTCTCGGGTACTCCGGGAAGACGCTGTTGAGTTATTGTGTACCCGGTTACTGCCCATGGCAACGGTGATAACTCCGAATATTCCTGAAGCTGAAATTTTATGCGGTCATACTATCACATCTGTTGATGCGTCGAAAGCGGCAGCAAGAGAAATCAGTGAACGTTATGGAACAGCCTGCGTGGTGAAAGGCGGTCATCTATCTGGAAGCAAGGTTGTTGATGTTTTGTTTGAGGATGGCGCTGAACATTGCTATTCATCAATTAGATTGAAAGTCGCGGAAACGCACGGCACGGGGTGTGTGTTTTCAGCTGCGCTGACAGCATTTCTAGCGCGAGGTGAATCACTTCATAATGCTGTTCGAAAGGCTAAGCTTTATGTTCGGAATTCTCTTAAAGCGACTACTCATGTAGCCACTAAGGCCCGCCGGAGGCGGGACACAAAGGGTATAAAGTCGTTATAATTTTGGTATCTTTATACCTTTCTATGTACCTTTGTGCCTACCTAACCCGCACATTGCACGAACAAAATCGAAAATATTTTATTAATGATTGATGTCACGAATGTTACAACTAAGAATCATAGTAAAATTTATACTACACTTTGTATAATATCATTTTTTCGGAAAATTCGATTTTGTTCGCCTTTCAGAGCAGTCGAGTTTACCGCATCTGCTTCGTTGTCAACGGATTGCGGTATGCTTATACAGCTGCACCGTTGACGCCTTTCAGCTACGGCAAACTCGACTGCTGCAATATCCGAGCTAAGTTACTAACATTATGCCGAAAGCGATTGCATATGTTCAATACGAATGATCCCCTGGCGAGTCAGGATCAGCCGATACCGGAAAAGGGAGGCTCCTTTGCCATGCTTCTTTTTCTCTGAAAGGGAAATGACAATATTCAGGTGATAGACACGATCAGCCATAACTTTCGTTCGTTTTCCGTCTGATATGCTGAACAGTTCATTCATAGGATCATCCATATTGGCAAGCCACGAGTCAAGCTTCAGGCGCATGATTTCAGTAATGGATTCCAGTCGCTTATGATTTTGCAAAATACGTTTACTGTTAATCAGCGTATCTTTATGAAAATGAATAACATTTTCCGGAGGAATAATATTTCGGAATACGTTGCCCTCGATATTTCGTAAATGCTGAATAGAATTTGACAGGTCTGACGGACAACAGAAGCGAACTCTGGTGCGACTTGATCCAACATTGACATCAATGGCTGGGTCCATCAAATCCTCAATCTGGTCAGCCACAAATCTGGGGAGGTGAGAAATAAAGATATTACGTAGGATTTCTTTTATTCTATCTTTGGCAATATAGCCGATGATAATTAAAATGGCCCATTCCATGCTGTAAGTCGGGAACCATTTAATAGCAAAAAAAGTTGCTACAATCGCAAAGGCCATAGCCGTTCCTGCGGCAACTCCCATCAGAACCTGTGTGAAGCGCGCGGCAATCCGAGCGGGTTCCGTACTCATAAACAAACATCCCTCTGTCCATTTTTTCAGCATACCTTCACGGTATACGAACAATTCGTTAACAACAGAGTTGTCAGGTTGGGTTACCGTCGGATAGCCCATGGCTATGCGGTAGCTTTGCTCAAGATCAAGCCGGCTTTCCAATATTGCGTTGGCTTGTTCGAGATTCTTTTCTTGCCGGCAAAGGTTATAGAGCTTGTGTTGAGTTTTTTCCGTGCTGAGACTGATGGATTCATCTGACCAGCGTAGACTTTCACGCAGTAGATCGCTGACGCGCGGGTCAATAAACCTGGAACACAACGCGCGGAAAGTTTCAAGAAACAGATCGATATCTGACAGAAAAGATTGTAAATGATCGGTAATATGGACGGACGGACCATGATCATGAATTAAATTACTTATGAGAATACTCGTATCGACAAGTTGCCTTTGATAAACGTTTGCAATGACCCGCAATTCATACAAAATTGTTTTTTCGTCAAGGTCCTTTGCCATATCTGATTGCGATAGCATGTCTGAAATACGGGTGATTGGACTGATGGCACATGAGGCATCGGCCAATTTTCGCAATGAAATCAGCGGGATAGTATGGCGGGTATATGTACGCAGGTCTCTCAGGAAATGAGAAACCCCGTAATTTTTTTTTGTCATACCCAGTTGGTACGGATTGAAAATAAAAAGATCCAATTGATAACAGTTCCGCTTTTCATCGGTTGTTAACGGATAGGTAACATCAAGCTCCAACTGGCGTTGACCATGAGCATTAACCTGGCATTGGCAGATAGTCATATTGTTCATTATAGAGATCGGGAAAAGCGGTGCAAGCGGAAAAAATCAAAGTGTGAGATATCTGCTCAGGAGTCAGCCTGCCCGCCTGCCCGAGACGACTCGGGTCGGCCAGGGAGATGACTCGTGTCGGCCAGAGAATGAAAGAGCCGGCAAGAAGAGGTAACGGAGTACGGCCACGTCGGCGACGGAGTCGCCAAGTGGTCACTTGCCGCGAAGCGGCGACGTGAGAGTAT
>CAZBGF010000284.1:0-3391 GCA_964491255.1 uncultured Verrucomicrobiota bacterium | reverse complement strand
GTTCGCTGATGAAGATGATGAATTCAGTCCCTCAACAGCATCAAAATCAGCGCCTCTCACCTTGCCACCCGAGGTTCCTCCATCAACAAGCTTAAGGCATTGGACGCTGCTCAACCCACTCGGCAGTTCAAAACTTGTAACATCAGAACCAGATCCGATATATGTCCAGGTGGGGCTATCGCAGTTAATGGTACCGTAAACATAGTATGTCTCACTTGTCCCGCCCAGAGAACTACCCACTTCATAAACTTTGAAATCATTTCCGGAACCATCCGTAATGGCCTGAGTCATTTTCACTATGACATAACCACCGCTACCCAAGCTGATCAGGTCGTTGTCCGGCGCGCCAACAATCCTGTCTGTATGTGAGACAGGAAAATCCGGAAAGTTGATATCTGATCCCAGAACTTCCTGTACGTAATTTGAAGCTGACTGATCAGGTTCAATATGGGTAACAATAACCTGACTGTTTGATAGCCAGGTGTAGGAACCGGTGGTGAAATTGTTTGTAACATCATAATACCCATCATAACTTCCAGACCAGCCAAGATTTACGTGGACCTTATTGGTAACGCCTGTCTGATAGCCATCTGCGACAACCTCGTGGCCCCCATTTGTAGCAAATATTGAGAGTACAACAGGTCGTGGAGTACTGGCATCAAATTCCGTCTTAAAAAGAGCAAACCATTGACTCGCAGTGTAGGTGCCCCTACTGATCTTTTGCATGCTGCTTTTGTACTTAAAATAAACATCTAGGGCATCATTGGCGTACGCGTTTGAGCCTGACGAGCTACATCCGTAACTCATGTCAGCAGAAACCCCTACATGATAGCATAACTTTGCCACGGCCGCCTTTTGAGTACTTGTGCTGGAAGCTGTTAATTGATTTGGCATATTGGCCCAGTCATATGTGGTATTGAAATTGGCGCTTAGGGTTGTCCCGTTCCATGTATATGAATGGCTCCCTGTTCCCGTCGTGGGCCAATTCCAGTACTTCATGACTTGGGACCATGCCGTAGCCACACACCCTACCTTAGTATGAGAACAGCTTCCAGAAACTGCCGGACACTGTTGGTTGTAAGGGTCACCCTGCGCCCACGTTGTAGAAAGCAGCGGTCCAACTGTGGCGAACTTATAACCGTAGTCTTCCGCCTTTCGAGAAAAACTTCTATGTCCCGCGTCAAGCCATTCCCACGCCTTGGCAACCCTTGTATCCCCGTAAGAGATCTCTTCATTTATAAATTTTCTATTTTTGTAAATAAGCTCATAAGTAGAATAGATCTCGGGTATGATCCACGATTCAATTGATCCATTTTCTTCCACCCTCTCAGGTATAAATTGTGATGAAGTAGAATAAAGCAAAACAGGGCTAAATTCATCCCAATAGGCTACAAGTATGTGCCCACTTGGAGAAACCCTAAAATTGTAGGCCAGAGGTACATCGTTGTATACTACCAATTGACTGTCAGTTGTGGCAGGAGAGTCTGAGCCCGCCCAGTTACCATAAGTCGCCACATAATGCGTCAAAAAGTTTGCAGTAACGCGCTGTGCGACCTCCTCGGAAACCTCGGCAGAAAAAGATAGAACGGGTAGCGCCAAGAACAAGACGACAACAATGGCAGAAAACTTCCTTAATAATAAATGCCTAAATTTCATGACAATTACCTCCTTTCTTTAATGACATCCCTCGCAAAAGGAAATACCATCAGTTGCCTCTAAATTGATCTTTATTCCCCTATGACAATCGCCCATAATGGGCATGTCATAACCGATAATCTTACCACAGATAAAGACTGTTTTGTTAGGAAAGGCCTTTTCATGGTATATTTTTGTAAATATTTTATCATTGTCATTTGAAACAGCCCATATCTCTAAGGATTTCCCTTTTTTATCGTATATTGTAAATTTTTCATAAGGTAGCAAAGGGTAGTTTTTCCTATCAAAAACATTACTATGATCAATGTATCCCTTAACCTTGGCTATTTTTCCCTCACACTGTGTCTTCGTACCACAAGGGGCTGGGAGATGACAAAACTCATAGAGTTCTTCTATGGAAAAATAACCTTTAGATGATTTGCAGACGTCGGACACCGTAGATTTGTTTGTGACCAATTCGTTAGAAGAACTGGGGTTATTCTTGAATTGCCCTTTGGCTAATGCGAAACGGGTTAGTCCAAGGCATGATATAGTTGCACAGAAAAATGCGAATAGGAGAAAGTACAGGAGATCAGATAGAAGGCATCGCTTACCTTTGACTGCCATGCTAAAGTGCCTCTTGCTTACTAAAGAAAAAAACCTCTGAGTCCTGGTAAATCAGGTTGGCCGATGGTCGACAGGCACATTTGGGGTTTCCAAACAACAGGGAGAGACCTTTGAAAAAAGTCCCCTTTTGCCCGATTTCTGCGTCATATTCACATTTTGTGGAATAGGGGCCGTGGTTACCTTCTCAACTTATTTCATTCCTCTCCAGATTGCTCGTTGGCTATTGGTTATTTCGTTATCGGTTATTTGCCGCAAATCTGGTAGATCCTCCTGGGGTAAAATTTCCGCGATTCGTCGTGAGTTGGGGGTAAAGTCTACGTTTGACGCTTGTGGTTCGGGGACATTGCCAAATCAGCAACTTCGTTCAGTGAGTAGGATCAGCCATGAACTTAGGGGCTTCGCCCCAATTGGAATGCACTATTTACAGGATTTTTCAGTATTGCCCCAGTCCGACACGGCAGCTATGCAAATTAGTCAAGGTGATTTATGATGGTACCCACCCTTAAAATTAAATAAAATCTCGCCAAATTCAGCAAGGCCAGTCAGATCCGATATTCAATTCCCTATATCAAGAAATCTCTCTGATGTCAATAGTTTTTTTGGGGTAGCTTTTTGGATGGAAGTTGGGGTTCTCTCTATCTGTAAGATGATGCCCTAAAGCTCTCGGACCAAGCGGCATCCGATGCCGTTGTGGCGATAGCTGGGCGTCATATAGTCGCGGCTTGCTGACCGGCAGTATTGGGCAAAGATGCTCCAGTAGCCCCCCCTTAGTACCCGGTAATATCCCGAAAAGGGCCCCTTGGGATCAATAACTGGTCCGGAAGGATAGGCGTCATAGAAATCCTGACACCATTCATATCAGAAAGACCCCAGGCATTTGGCTGCTTTTGGGCAACGGGATGGGTGGTATCATCGGAATTTCCGCAATACCATCCTATCACGTTAAGGATTGGTTCATTACATTTGGTGTTGATAATATCCCCGTTTGGAAAAGCCGTAGTGGACCCGGCCCTGCACGCATACTCCCATTCCGCCTCGGTCGGGAGCCGATAAGTCCCTTCGCCTTTTGCATTTAGGAGGGTGATAAACTGCTGTATATCATTCCAGGAGACGGTTTCCACAGGACAAT
>CAZBGF010000283.1:0-3400 GCA_964491255.1 uncultured Verrucomicrobiota bacterium | reverse complement strand
GCGGCATTCCATATCTTGGTTAAAAAATTCCGGCCAATTGCGAATTTTTCATTCGAGAGATAAACATCCTGCCCTACAGCCGTCACCATCACGAGGCTGAAACGAAGAGCATCAGCGCTGAAAGTCTCGATAATCGCCAACGGATCAATCGAATTCCCCAAACTTTTGCTCATCTTCCGTCCAGAATCATCACGCACAGTTCCATGAATATACACCTTACGGAAAGGAATGTCGCCCATCAGTTCCATTCCCGCGATGATCATCCGAGCTACCCAGAAAAATATAATCTCGGAAGCGGTAACCAGACTGTCGGTAGGATAATAAAAATCCAAATCCTTGTTCTTATGAGGCCAGCCCAACGTACTGAACGGCCAGAGCCATGACGAAAACCACGTATCCAGCACATCTTCATCCTGCCGTATATTATCCGAGCCACAGGCCGCGCACTTCTTTACCTGGCCCTTTGCTGCCCATTCATGCCCGCAGGCATCACAATAAAACACCGGAATCCGATGCCCCCACCAAATCTGACGGGAAATACACCAGTCACGTATATTTTCCATCCAGTCCAGGTAAACTTTAGTCCACCGATCGGGTACAAACTGAATGCGCCCATTCTTCACAACTTCAATCGCGGGCCGGGCTAAAGGTTTCATTTTCACAAACCACTGGAGCGATAAACGTGGTTCGACAATCGTGTCACACCGATAACAATGCCCCAAAGAATGAAGATGGTCTTCAATCTTTTCAATAAGACCAACCTTTGAAAGATCTTCAACAATCTGTTTTCTACACTCAAATCGATCCATACCTTGATAGGGTCCAGCCTCTTTGTTCATCGTGCCGTCATCGTTCATTACGTTAATCGAGGTCAATCCGTGACGCTTGCCCATCTCAAAATCATTGGGATCATGAGCAGGAGTCACCTTGACAACTCCAGTCCCGAATTCAGGGTCTACAAAATCATCAAAAATGACGTCAAGCGTCCGATTCAGAATCGGAAGAAGGAATTGCCTGCCCGCCAGATGCCTGTAGCGCTCATCGCGAGGATTAACAGCAACTGCTACATCGCCAAGCAGAGTCTCCGGTCGAGTCGTAGCCACAACGACAGCATCCTTTTTCTTTCCACCCTTGCAAAGGTACCGGATATAATAGAGATGACCTTTTGATTCAACATGCGCGCTTTCCTCATCGGAAAGCGCGGTCTGACAGCGTGGACACCAGTTAATAATGTAATGCCCCCGGTAAATCAGCTGTTTATTATAAAGCCGGATAAAAACTTCCGCCACAGCCTCGCTCAGACCCTCATCCATAGTAAACCGCTCACGTTCCCAGTCACATGAAGCACCTAGTTTTTTCAATTGTTCGATAATGACATCGCCATACTTCTCACGCCATTCCCAAACCTTTTGGATAAAAGCGGTGCGCCCCAGATCTTGTCTGGTTTTTCCTTCCTTACGGAGCATACGTTCAACCACATTCTGAGTGGCAATTCCCGCATGATCCGTGCCAGGCAGCCAGAGCGTATTACGTCCCTGCATACGGCGCCATCGAACGAGAATGTCTTGAATCGTCACGTTCAATGCATGACCCATGTGCAAAATACCGGTCACATTCGGTGGTGGTATGACAATGCAATATGGGTCGCCGCCGCTATCCGCTGTCGCGTGAAAGGCTGATTTCTCAATCCATCGGCTGTACCACTTATCCTCAACCTTGCGCGCATCATATGTTTTATCTAATTGAATCATTTTTCTTTTCCGTCATTCGTCCTCAAGCGTATCTCGCTATCTTCTGTCATCCGTCATCCGTCTTCCGTCCTCTGTCCTCCGTCCTCCGTCTTCTGTCTTCTGTCCTCCGTCCTCTGTCTTCTGTCTTCTGTGCCTGCCTGACAGCTTATGTTTCTTCAACTTTTTCTCTTCTTTGAACAGCTTGAATTCCACGCTGTCTACTAAGGCTTCCCAGGACGCTTCAATGATATTTTCGGAAACCCCGACTGTCCCCCATGTATCCTCGCCGTCACCGGATTCAACAACCACCCGCGTTTTCGCGGCAGTGGATTCTTCCGGATCCAATATCCGCACATGATAGTCAGTTAACGCGACTTCCGCAATGGCAGGGTAAAACCTGACGAGCGCCTTTCTCAGCGCACTGTCAAGCGCATTAACAGGACCATCTCCTTCGGCTGCGGTGTGTTCAATTTCGCCATTCACGTTAAGCTTAATGACTGCCTCTGACAGGCATGGTTTATGCTTGCCTCTCTTTTCAACAATCACCCGGAATCCCTCAAGATCAAAAAACGACTTGTGTTTTTTTAATACTTTCTGAATAAGCAATTGAAAGGATGCGTCAGCCGCTTCATATTCATATCCTTTTTTCTCTAACCGCTCCAATTGATTCAGTACATCCTTGATTTCCGGCGATGACTTGTCCATATTCACGCCCATTTGAATCGCTTTTAATAAAATATTGCTTCCGCCCGACAATTCCGAAATCAGGATACGCCGCTCATTGCCCACTGCTTCAGGCTTTATATGCTCGAAACTTTCAGGGGTCTTCTGCACTGCATTGACATGCATGCCAGCCTTGTGCGCAAACGCGCTTCCGCCGACATAAGCCGCTTTGCTATAATGGGGGACGTTCAGCAGTCCATCAACAAACCGCGAGAGTTGACGGAGTTCCTCTAGACTTTCTTCCTTGCAGCAGATTAAACCCAGTTTCAGTTTAAGAGCGGGAATAATCGAACATAAATTGGCATTCCCACAACGCTCTCCGTAACCATTGAGCGTACCCTGAACATGGACAGCGCCTGCACGGACTGCCTCGATGGAGTTCGCAACCCCCATTTCACTATCATTATGACAATGAATTCCCAAAGGAACAGAAACAGTCTTCGCTATTAAACTGGTTATCTCATAAATCTCATGCGGTAAACAACCGCCACGCGTATCACAAAGCACTAAACAACCTGCTCCAGCTTTAACAGCCGTCTCCAGAACCTTCAGCGCAAACGACGGACTATCTTTATATCCATCAAAAAAATGCTCGGCATCAAAAATTACATGCTTTCCACGCTCATTGAGATATCGCACAGTGTCTCTGACCATGGCCAGATTTTCCTTTTCCGTTGTACGGAGCACATCTCTCACATGCAATTTCCATGACTTACCGAAAATCGTGACGACCGACGTCCGAGCTTCAATCAGTTTTAGTATGCCCTTGTCCTCTCCAACCGGCGTATTAGTGCGACGCGTGCTTCCAAACGCAACTATTTTGGCATGACTCAATTTTTTCTTACGTATTGCCCCGAAAAACGCCATATCCTTTGGATTCGAAGCTGCATATCCGCCTTCAATATAATCCATTCCAAACGCATCCAATCGCATGGCTAAACGGATTT
>CAZBGF010000282.1:0-3412 GCA_964491255.1 uncultured Verrucomicrobiota bacterium | reverse complement strand
ACGGATTTCTCTCGCCCGCTTCGCTCAAGACGCCAAGCCTCGCCGAGGAAAAATATTTCTGCGCATGGCGGCCTATAAATACCAACGTACCCCGTATATGGGGGTCTCTCTCTCGGGTTATTCTTATCAATCCTTTGCGTGCTTTGCGCCTTTGCGCGAGTCAATTCTTATTTGATCCGAACAAAAAAGTTATGTCGAGGCTTTTCGAAAGCATTGCAGCCCAAACGATTATCCATATTCACCTATTGCATTGTCCGGGTTTATCTCTTCTCTACATCTTTCAGTTCTTTGCTCCTGTCTCTTGACAGATCAATCTCGGTAAATTCTTTAGTATTTATCGGAAGCGTCAGGAAATACTGATTAAGAACATCGATTTCGCATTTGCCGGCCGCAATTTCGAAACTCAAAATATGCCCTCCTTGAGTTCGATCACTACTGATAAAATGTAAATGATACCCGGGAACATTGATGCCTTTAACATAGGGAGGGCACCTGAAACCGACTATCGTGCCGGAAATGCTCTTCATATTAAACTCGGGCTGATTACTTGTGACTTCTTTGAGTGGCGGGTAGGGCTTTTTCTGATCTGGAACACTTCGCGTTTTCATCGATCTGAATTGTCCTGTAATCTTGATCGCGTAAAAAAGGTTCTGATTGGGAGCGTATTCGTTGACCAGGTTTTCAATCGCTTCATAGTCCGATCCACTCTTGATGGGAATGGCTCTGTCTGCGTTAAACTGACATATTGTAGCGAAAGGCGTCTTGACGGACGGATCCGGTTTATATACCTTTCCGTCTGCTTTGATCTGATATATGCTTCCGTCGAGAAGAACCATTTCTCCATCAAGACGATCGAACGTACCGATCCCGAAATCGCCATGCTTCAGCAAACGGCGGCATGACATATCACCGTCGTATACACCTGCCAACAGAGCATCTATTGTTGATGTCTGAAAAACGGTATCCCTTTCCGGCGTTACACAACCTGAAACGAAAAGACATAACCCGACGGCAAGACAAAGTAATGATTTCATAGTTTTAACTTCTCCTTTTGAGATAACGTTTGGAATTCTTCTTTTTTTATTCTCGCGCAAAGACGCGAAGTTTTTTTTATAGAATATTTCGTAACTATTCTGACTTCTGAGCGGTTACCATGCGCAAGTTGACTCCTATATATTTCTTATTATGTTGGACACATCTCTTAGTTTTCTCATTATCCGATCCCCACAAGTATGAGTCCAATGAACATAATGCCTACTCCTATAATCTTTGGTCTGTATGGAGATTCTCCCATAATCATGATTCCAAGACCTACTCCCAATGGAATGCTGAGTTGCCGAAAAGCGACAACGTAACTTATGTTTTTCACAAAAGCCATAGATATCAGAACCAAAGCATATGTGCCATAGATTCCAATGCCGACGAGGATGGCAGTCCTCTTGCTTGCTCGCATGACTTGCCGAAAATTCAAACGTTCGGCATGTCTGGATCCAACAAGTATTGCGAGCCATAAAGAGGAACTCAATGCCTCCAGAGAGGCGTATATAAGAGTTATGGATACCGTATTCAGCCTGTCACCAAAGGCAGTTCTAAGCTGTCTAAGAGCTTCGTCATCTACCATCGAATATCCTGCAGTGCCAAATGCAGCGACCAACGCCAACATACAGGTTGCATTCAAGTAGTTTCTAAGACGTATATCTGCAAAACGTTGCATCGGTATCAGAAAGCAACCTCCAACGACCAGGACAATTCCCAAAATACATTGGATGCTTATCTGATCCGTTCGCCTTAGAACGAGCATTACTACAGTAACTACAATGACAGGGGATGATCGCGCTAAAGGATATGCGATAGACATATCTCCTGCTTTGTAAGCGCCTGCCAAGGAGCAATAATACACAGACATGAAGAAGCCTGTGATTACAAGCAATGCCCACACTTCGGGAGGAAATTGTAAAAGATTGTTTCTATGAATAATAAGCAGAGGAATTAACGCAACAAATCCAACCATATTTGCCACAAGAAAGAAGGCTGCCGACGGCTGCTGCTGTCTTTTTGTCAAGAGGTTCCATCCTGCATGGGTTACGGCAGAGACGATCAACAGAATAATGGCTATCAGAGACATAAATTGTTATTTCCTATGCTCATGTGTCCACGTCATGTGTCACGGTTCGGCGCATATGCGACGATCCCGCGCATTCAATGGTTGGCAGCTTCTCTCGGCTGCCTGAAAGGCAGCTGCATCATAGCCCAGGCAGAAAATGCCTGGGAACACAACGCACCCCGTACGTACAGGGTGCCACATTTCCTCCTGCGCAGAATGCAGCTCCCCTTCCTGCCTTCGCCAAGGCTACGTCGGACCAAGGAGGAAAAAAGAAACAATAGTCTTGGCATGGTTCAAGACCGGGTAACAGTGTTTAAGTTTATGTCTTAAGGGAGAACAGGCCCCCGCGAAACGCGGGGCAAGATTCTTGTTTATCCCGCCAAGGCTGGGCCTGTTTCTGATCGGCCAGAAATGACCTATCTCCTTGAAATTGTTACCAAAAATCTCCTGAAAATGAACCATGCCAAAAGTTTGTATTCTGGAGGACACGAAAACTACGTTGCGACAACAACTTACACCAACTTCGTCATATTCCATCATCTCTTTTTCCTCCAAGCATAAACGTTCAAGAAATGTGAATAAAATTCCTGTTTTATGCAAATTTCTTGAACCTCCTCTCCGTGTCTCCGCGCCTCCGTGGTGAAATTTTTCTTGTTTTCATTCTTTCATTGTTTACTTTATGCCTCTGTGCCTGAGTAGTTACACATAAGCATCTATCTTAAGAGCACACCGGGCAAAACTTTTTTGAAACGTCTCTCAAACTCCTTTGTGCACCAACAGTATGAATCGACCTCGTATCCTCCCTCTTCGAAATGCTTCGCCAAAGGCAAATACAGAAAATTATCACTGCAATTACCCGCAACGGCGAGAAATTCATCAGGAATTAGCGACTGAGCATAAAGTTGATATTCAACAAAGGGCTCACCAGGCAGAAACAGTATTTTCGCACCCCCTATCCTCAGCAAAGACAGGTGATATGACAAGTTCTTCCTGTATTCAAGACAGGTCAGCAGAACGGCTTTTTGAAGCCTTTCTTTGTGACTGATGCTTTCATCATTGATCTGACTTAACAGCTTGCCTTTGTCCATCTGCTGGGCAGGGAAAGGGAATTCAGTGGAATGCCAGTACAGTTCTCCTGCATCTTCCCATTTCATTGCGCCAAGATTCAGACTGATCCCGTCCGCCAGAATCTTTCCGAACCTGAGAAGATTGCCTTCCAGATCGGTTACAGAAGAATATTTGCCGGCTGTAACGTTTCCACCCGCTCCGGTAAAGAACCCGTGCAGTCCATCGCGTAAGCGCCCTTCC
>CAZBGF010000281.1:0-3423 GCA_964491255.1 uncultured Verrucomicrobiota bacterium | reverse complement strand
TTCTTTGCCTTATGAACTTTGGTCTTGACCCCTTCGTAATTGGTTGTCGCCTTATTGTAATCGCCTATCGCCTGAGTGATATCTACGACGCTATTTGATAAAACATTTTCATCGCCATCACACGCTGTGATATCTTTGGAAGATTGGTTTTTCGCCTTACGCCGTTGCTCTTGCTCCTTATTCCACTTTGACTCTTGATCAGGCTTAATCTTTAGCACGAGCGTAAGGGAATCGCCATCCTCCGGAACATTTATTTTAAAGCCATCCTTTATTGAATCGTTCCTCCTCGTCCCATCCGCTTTGAGTTTGTTTGTATTGTCCCTCAGATAGTCAAACAACTTTTCGGTTGCATCCGTTTTTTCCAGACAAACATTGTACTGTCCGGGCTCGGGGTTCGTCACACTTCCATCAAACGCATTAAGGACAAACAGCTCATTAGTATTTCCTAATACTTCAATCATTTGCACCGAGTTGTGTATGTCAGTTAATTCCGTGTTTGTTTTCCTGTTTTCTATTGTTGCCAATGTCACCTTGCGAGTTTTTTCATCTTTATAAGCTGGCTTCTCGCCACCAAATTTGGGCCTTATAAAAGATTCAATCTTGCTGCCGTTGGTGCTATAGAAGTAAGTCTGCTCTCGTTGCTGTAGATATATGATTCTATTGTTTTTAACTTCCTGAACCATTGTCGGCTTCTTGATATTTGGAGTCACAACTTTCTGTTCTGTTTCGCTTGGTGTTGTTTTATCTTGGATCTTTTCTTCTGACGGTTCCTCCACTTTCTTACCATTCTTAGGAAGAATGTCAGATCCCTTGCACTCCACTGGAGGAGATTTCTCCTCTGCTTCCTCTGGTGGTGGTGCTTCAGATGGGTCTGATTTACCTCTGGGAGCCTCCCCATTCCCACGATCCTTGTGCTCCGTTGCGGTAGAATCTTTCTCTGCTTCCGGTGATTTCTGCTTTCCAGATGCGTATGGTTTACCCGGGCGAGTCCCAGCAGTATTAGAGCGGGAGGGGATTAAGTGTTTTGTTTTATCGGATATTGTGGAATTGCTATTTATCAAAAGAATAATAAATACAACAGATGCGACGGCTAATCCTGACAATAAGACCAGAATGCCAATCTTCTGTTGTTTCTGATGAGAAGAAATATTTACTGGGATATAGTTTGTCTGAGGTTTAGGACGCTGACTCGGAACAGGCATGGGGCGTTGCTTGGCTTTTGGAGCTCTAATTGGTTCTTCTATATCTTCATGTTGTTCCGGTATAACTTCTGGCTCGGGTAATGGGCAAATGCCCGTGCGGGCAAATTCAACCAGTGTTCTATTAGCGGGTTGCGGACCTGTCACTCGCCGATTGACAAAATCAAAGACAAGAACACCCGGCGTTCTGCGAGCCATTTTTAATGCATCAGAATCAGGCAAACAACAGCGCCATGCGCATGCCATCCCAACGGGAAGGACTGTGAAATAAGTATTGAAAGTAACATTCCATCGTTTTTTTGACGGCAGTAATGCTTGAGCCTCCGCGATAAGCGGCAACAGATCCATTCCAGGCTCAAACAAGAGAAATGTGGGTTTCGTTGGATTATCAAGAAACGATTGTGCCATTATGCCAGCATAGCCCGCATCGCCAAGCATCTTTTCCCATGTAATTGCCCGAAACGAACTGATTTTCTGGGTCGGCAGTGTTATGCGGTTCGGAGATAAAAAGCGGGGTGAGTCGCTCCATTCCTGAAAAAATAATCCGGCGCGGTTCATCACAACTGCCGGCCCCGGCAGTGTCCGATCTTCAGGAGCGGTCATTAAGTGGTGCGCAAGTTTATTAGTCCGGCCAGTATAGTCAGTCCCGTATGCGGCAACACGTGAAAGCACGGAGAACGGTTTTCCACCTAATGTGGTAATAAGGTGGCTGTAAGCTATTGGGTTTTTGTTGTAGCTTGGATCGTGATGCGCAAAGATATGAACATATCCGCTGAGAGACTCGCAAAATTGAACATAGTTAACCGGCATTCCCTCAGTGAAAGCAACTGAGCAAAAACCACGGGAACTGGGCTTAATCCCTTTTTGGACAGATGTGAAGACTAATTCAAAAATCATTACTCACCCGTTAATCCGTTTCTTTATCATCCTAATAGGCACATATCCAAGCCGCGCCAGAACATAAAGCAGAGGCACCTCAACCCAACGCGGTTTAATATCACATGGACGTACACCTTCTTTCTCAGGATTATATCCAAGCGCACTGTTTGGTAGATAGAGAACCGATTCGGCAAACGATTCAACGGTGGTCACGATCTCGGGCGCATACTTGTCTAATAAACAGCGTACGGCATCAGACATCTTGGCTAAAGTCTCCATATCAAGGACATAACTTTTCTGGTCATGCGACCTTTGCCAAGGGTCTGTTTCAAGGGGCAAAAAGTCGGCAAGAAGGTCGGCTTTTGAGATGCCCACTATCATAGTAGAACGAAGACGCTCTCTACTGCTTATCCCAAGGTGCTTCCGGATGCGCCCGATCATCTCAATGAGTAATATATCTTGACGGTGGGTCTTTGTTGATACGGACCCCGCATCCTCGCCAATGTTCAAAATTGAGCGAAAACGGGGGTCTTCGGTTGGATCGAAAAGAAAAAGAATTCCTTCGGCGTGGATAAGATGTTTTGTCCCCGGATTGGCGACAGAATCGGCTCCAGCCAGAAAATGTTCGCCAGCGTTGTCGTAGAGAACAAGTGTCCGGTTTTCCGGCAATCCTGCCGCTTTTGCGCTTTCCTCATTCGCCTGAAGAGTAAACAAACTTGGCAACGATAGAGAAACTGGCATATTATTCAAATATATTTGCTTATAAACCGAAGGTGCTTGCATATCCGTTTTTGCAATGGATTGATAGCCTTGACCATCTGTCTGGAAAAAGAGTTTTTCTTCATAGTCGTTCAACCACTGGTTTGTCATAGCATCCACATCCATGAATCGGATATTAAATAACTTCGGCAATATTGTTCTAAGCTTCCAAATAGCGCTGGCAAGGAAATAAGACTTCCCGCTTCCCGGAGCTCCAACGATTGACATGAAGAGCGGCAATTGATTCAGCAATGATGATGGCAACCGCATATGACAGGTTGGACAAGCCATATCAGGGCACACAACACCTTCTGCATCAATTGCCAAGCCTTCTGGTGTAAAGCGTGTGGGTAGAAACCGCAGCGTCTCATCACTTCCAAGAACAGGGTCGCCCGTCAAATCCGGATGGCCGGCAATAAACAAGATGTCTTCTTGGTTGAATCGATTCCAGCAGTATGGGCATATAATGGTGCCGGAAGTAATATGGTCCACATCCGGCAGCTTGCTGATTGAATCTTGCGAGTCTTTCTCAAAAAGCCCTTCCACCTCAAATGCCTTCACGCGATACTCCATGCCTTTCAACCAG
>CAZBGF010000280.1:0-3424 GCA_964491255.1 uncultured Verrucomicrobiota bacterium | reverse complement strand
GCAAACTGTAGCCGCGGCACTCTGTTGCCGCGTTTTGAAATTCCTAAGCATTAAATTAATTCTCTCTATTTATCATATCACCGATTTTCGCAGAAGTCTGAACAATTACTCAAAATTCATAATTTCGATCTGGACATCATCAATCCACAGTGAATTAGCGATTTTGGAGTACAGCGCGGCCTCCAGCCGACAGACGAATTGTTCTCCCTGGTAGTTGTGACCGTCTTCTGTTGAGGGTTCAACAAAAAATTCATATTTTTTCCATTCTTCCGCGGGAGTAGTTATGTTTTTTCGCCACCAGCGAAGTGGTCGTTGTCTATTACTCCCCCCGATAAGGCTGAATATTACATAACTTTTCGATTCCTTAACCTTCATCCATAGTGATATTACATAGATTTTACCGCTTTTCATCGGCATGAAATTAGAACTGATCAAGCCTTTCTTCAAGTTGTTCTTCTTTCGCGGCATAGGTATATCGAGTCTCAACGATTTTTTTCCGCCATGATTTACTTTGTTGTCCAGAGATATACTGCCGGAGTGTCCATGTCTCCAATCCGGCGGGAAGACACTGCCTTTCTCAAAGCCCCCGTTTTCAACCAGGTTGCCTTTAAAATCCTTTTCCGCCAATTCCCGGAGGTCAAAGTCGTCCATATCAATGATTAAATCAATTCGATTGAGAAGCGGAAACCTGCCCTTGGAATCTTTATTTCCCGTTTTTCCCCTGACAACTATTCCGTTTTCTGTTGCATGGGTATATAAACGCAAAGAAGCTTTTTCTTTACCCGGGAAAACCAAAGCGGCCCGGGTCCAGTCAGATGCAGAGGGATACCTGAAAAGATACTTATTCGCCATCAGTATTAAAATGTTTTGTTGTGGTTTTTCCTGTCGGGTCCGGTAATAAAGGGAAAAACAATAGAGCCGATCGGTTTTCAGGTTCATGCCGCTCAGTGATAGGGAACCGTACGAATTGCCCATGTCCTTTTTTTGAATCATTTGCAAGCCCATTTTGCCGGTGCGGCTGGCTTCTTCGCTCCATTTGTATTGGCTGCCGGTTTTGGTAAATGCAGAAAACCCCAACGCGGATTGATTCCCATACGCTTTTTCCGCACTCGGATTGGCCATGAACGGAGCCAACGGTTTTTCCGCTTCACCCCCCTGACAGACAGATCCCAACGCGGCTGCCGCTATTATTGTCAGTAATACTTTTTTCATAACTACTCAGGCATAAAGTGGCAGATAGTTTCATGAACTTTGTCCCTTTGTGCCTCTGTGCCTTTGTGCCTACTTTTTTATCATTGAAATACCAGATTGCTGAACTTGTCCGGGCAATGGACCCCCTCGTGTTTAGAGCTCCTTAATGCCTGCCAATCACCTTTTATCTGTCTGACAAAGTTAATACGCCAGAAATCACCTTTTTCAGGCGCCGTGGCGTTGTCAAGCTCTTCGAACGGAATGACTATCCGCGCCAGCCAGCCGTTTTCGTTCTTTCCGGTTTCAACAGTGTATTTCGGGCTATACTTTTTTCCTCGTTCAACTTTTTTGAATTGAGTATAACATCGCTTTTCATGCTGAGGTCCCTTATAACATTTCTTAAAGTGATAATATGGCTTGCTGTTTTTATTGGGGCTGATATACAGCTCAACTGCCTCGGCCTTGCTGAATGACTTGCTCGGCGCCAGTTTTTTTTTATCCCGGACAGGACAGGAAAAGAGAAAACCGATTGACTTGTCATCGTAAACGCAATTAATTCTGGTCTTTAACAAGGTAGGCGCCATTACAGGCTTTCTTTCCCATAAAATCAAATCGGCCAGTTCGGTCACGGCCGGGGTTCGACTCCATTCAGGCGAATCGATCGCCGGAATGGAGTTCATCCGCACGGCTTTAACGATTGGAGCTTCCTGAAAAAACTTCCGATTGAATTCTTCGTCGAAAAATCTGAACATGGCTTCGTTCCGTTTTGTATTGAGAGTGTTTCTGGACCAGTAGCTGTCAAGCAATTTACGCAGGTGTGCGTAATGTTTCTGGTCCCAGGCGCGTTCCAGTTCTTTCTTGAACCACGGCAGTTCTTTCTTTACCCGCGGCACCATCTTGCCGGTCTCTTCAGCCCGATCTATCGCTTCTTTAAGTTGTTTCATGCGTCCTTCCAGCCATTCAATTTTGTCCTGAGGCACCGTGATTTTCACATCCGTGAGTTCCACGTTGGACGACATTTTGAAGGAGCGCAACCGGTACGGCCCCACAGTGAGTTGGATGAAGTAATTCCCGTCGTTCTTACTTATGGGTAATTTTTTATTAGCGGGCAGGTCCAGCAGATGTGGGGAACCACCGAGAAGAGACCAGCTTTTGTCAAAAACCAGTGTTACCTTTACCGGGTAAAACTCTCGATTGACTACGTAGAAGCGGTCCTTCCAATGCCTGATGCAGACTGGGTCCGACACATCTTTGAATTGCTCAAAATACTCGGTCGGCAGGGTAAGATATGCCCGGATAAAGTCGCGCAATTCATCTTCAACTCCCAAGGCGGTGGTGGTGATTCCGCCGTCGGTAATTTCCCGCACATCCCAGTCAGCGAGACATTTGGCGTAATACTCCAGATAGAAATCGCTGTTCGGCATGACCGCGCCAGATTTCTCTATCCAGTCGGAGATGGGCCGGGGACCGCGCAGTTTTCTGTCCGGACTTTTAATTCCCTCCGGCAGCCAATAGCCCGGCATTGGAGTCGCGGCGTGCATACAGTCGAATTCCCGGCGATGCTGTTCCAGCCACACTGCAGTAAGCCCTCTGTTCCGGAATGGTTTTATCCGGGCTTTCGCGAATTCATAATCCTGGAATATGCGGTTTTCATCTTTTGGATTCAAGTTATGTTCGAAAACACTGCCGATATACAGATTGGGAATGTTCTTAAACAGGTTCAGGTCAAAACCGATTTCGCGGTAAAAATCATAAACACTGTTGACGTCACCGCGTTTCCAGACAACGGCCCGACTATTTTCATATTTGTAGTCGCAAATCGCTGCCCAGCATTGGAAGGTCAGCTTGGTGCCGGGACGTTTTTCCTGGATCAGGTCATATACTTTCATCCAGAACTCATGCACTTTTTTACAGCGCCAGGCGATCCACTTCTCGCGCGTTTCCTTGTCTTTTTTGGTCAGGAAGACGTAGCGTTTGGTAAAACGCCTGTTGTCCGGCGCATTGCCGGGAACCTTGATGCCGGTTTCTTTCTCGAATAACCCAACTGTATAATCTGAATAACCGTTTTTCAAACTACCGAACCACAGCAGGTGCGTATTGCAGCCCCATAGATCAATCCCGTCCAGCGCCTTATAATGACCGTAACGGTCAAGAAAATCCGTGAAAAATGCCAATATCTGTTTCTGCACTTTCGAATGCAGGATGTTGTAAAAAGGAGGTTTGGCGCCCATGC
>CAZBGF010000279.1:0-3425 GCA_964491255.1 uncultured Verrucomicrobiota bacterium | reverse complement strand
GCAGGCGGATCATGAAGGCCGTCGGGGCGAGATGAAAAACATCGATGAACAATTTAGTAATGGCCAGCGAAAACGGGAGATGCGATGTGCGCCCCAACAGATCCATCCACTGGGTAAAAACGATCCAGGCGCTCACCGGCCGGTGGCAGAGATCAAAAAAAAGTATCGTGTCAGCACGGAACGAAGAGACGTCCAGATGATAAAGCCGAAGGCCCGCGGCCAGGGCAACCACCAATACCAGGGCAACAACCGGCCATTTTGGCCTGACGGCAAGATTTCCCATATAGCGACTATATTTAAGTCCTGAAAGATCCAATTTGTTACGCTTCCTGCAAAGGCAAATTCAACTTTGATACATACTTTTCCGATTTAGGCGAGGCCATCATCCGTTGTCCTAATCGGAACAGTTGTTGATAATAGGAATCCAACACCGCATCCGGCATGTTTGTAAGATTGATCATACGTTCCCAGTATAAATTGCCAAGGGATTTGATGTAATTATACTCGTCCTTGATTACACCTCTTTTCACCAAATCCATATAAATCCTAGTGCCGGGAAGCGGACACAAGTAAGAGATTTTGGCTTTTCTTTCGAGCCTGTTTCTCACAATAAAATTAATCATGGCTTCATAATCATCCTCGGTATCCCATGGAAATCCGATTATGAAATTCGCCGCAACTTCGATATTGTAGTCGTGCATTAATTTAATCTTATCTTCGATCTCTTCGATTTTCGTTTTCTTATTGATCCTATCAAGTGTTTTCTGGCTCGCAGACTCGATGCCGGTACTGATGCATATTAGCCCGCCTTTACTTCCCGCTTTGCATAACTCGCCATCAACAGCATCAATCCTGCCTTGCGCAATAAAACTGAAGGCCAGTTTTCTCCGTTGTTTCTCATTCAAGAATTCATAAAAGAAACTTTTATTTTGCAGAAAGTTTTCGTCAACGAAATAAAACTTCCTGAAATCATACCGGGCCATCATGACTTCTATTTCATCCAGGACAGTGCCAGCCGACCTGAATGAAAGTCCGGCTCCCATGAATTTATAACAAAACGAACAATCGCCGACGCAACCTCGGGACGCCATAATTTCAAACGACTGATTTGTCTCCTTTAAATAGTTGATATAGAAATCCATATCAAAATAGCTGTAATCGGGATCAGACCATTTCCCAAGATGCTTGATTTTTTCCGGCGGTTTCTGAAAATAAATACCGCTCTTTAAATAATGCACCCCGGGATATTTTCAGGATAAAGCTCTCCTTCGTCCACCGACTTTATCAGAGCAGGCAACGAGAATTCCCCTTCTCCCGCAACAACGTACTTACAACAACATTTTGTCAGCAATAATTCAGGCGCGGAACTGGGCAATGGCCCCCCATAGACAACGAGATGACGAGGATCGGCATCTACAATCATTTTGGCATATTTTTCAACAGCGTTGATGTGATTATTGCCGGCAATGATGCCAAATCCGAAAATCGCGGGCTTATCCGGAATTCGTTTTTTGAAATACACCTCGCGCTCTTCCGCGGGAACGGGAAGCAAATCGATCAGCTGTGCTTCCATATTATGCAACGTCAGGCTGTTGAGTATGACCGCCGTTCCCAGCGGCAGCTTTATCTGGCTCTTCTCACTCGAGGCATTGACTATAATAACGTCTCTTTTCATAACCTGTGCACCATGTAACTTTCAAAGGCACCCGACAAAAAGCAAGTCGGCCTGTCACCCGACATCAATGGCGCCATATTGTTTTCTAAATTCTTTAAAACCTGGATATTGCGCGTGCGTTTCGGAAACAAGCGGCGCATTTCCGCAAAGACCCCAGTCAATATTCAAATCCTTATCGTTCCAGGCAATGCCGATCCCGTGTGAGTGCGAGTACAAATTGTCAGCCTTAATATACACATCGCAGTCATCACTAACCGAGACACATCCATGCGCAAAACCAGGCGCCAAATAGAGACTGTTGCATTGGTTCTCTGATAGGATCAGAGACCCCCACTTTCCAAAAGTTCCGCTCCCTTTTCTCAAGTCGAGGTAGATCCACCTCAACTCTCCCCGAACGGCAGTAATCATTTTGCCTTCCACGTAAGGAGGGCGTTGTATATACAAGCCTCTAACCGTGAATTTCTTAAGCGTCTTGGAATGGTATTCTTCTTTCCATTGCGTATTTAGCCCGGCTTCTTTCATCAGTTTTTCGGTATAAGTAAGCGCCAGGAGCCCTCTGAAATCCTTATGCGTTTCTGCCAGTATTTCATATACGCCATCCATATCCATCTTTCGAATTTCCATTTGTCACCTCTGTGTTTATGCGCAATTCAACCTGACCGTGATTTTATATGGAACAAATAAATATTTTTCACTGAAACAATCATCTTATCTAAAAATTGCACGGCGGCGAGCACTTTTCGCCCTCCGCGCCCTTGGCTCTGCCACTTACGTTAATGCCTGGTTGTCATTGGCGCAAAGTGAACACCGTATTATTTCACGCAATATTCAGGTAATATATTTATTTAACAACACACATCCTGAATGGACTGACCTTGCGCGCGCCATAACGAAAAATAAATACAACACTCATCCCAAACCGCCCCCGGCACAGAAACCTGCTAATTATTACGCACAAACGTCTTCCATTTTAGTCTAAATTCCAGAAATAGAAAAAATACAAATTTCTTCATGAGCGTAATCAAATACATTAACGTCAGCTGCCAGTGTTCGACCCGTGATAGATGTATGTTGTGCTTGCTTGCCACAGCAAGAATGTGCTGCCGGGCAAGTTTTACCACCTGACGCGTTGCATTGCTACGATGGTATCGATTGGCAATTAGCAGTTCTGCAATATGATAGATGGGCGTTCCCCGCGTAACGGCTATGGAGAAATCCACGTCCGACGCGTATCCGACCGCCGGGTCATATTGCAATCCATGCATCCTGGCAGAACGCGTGAGCAGAGGAATTCCGAACCAGTTCCGCGACGTGCGCACACATTGCATAGCCACTCGATGACTGTCGATCGGCCCCTCGCGTGAAAACCGACGAGGCAGAATCATCTGGCCGTCTTCATCCACGAAGGCCATGTCGCAATAAACCGACGAAACATCCGGATAACGTTCCAGCACTTCCCAAGCCTTCTGCAATGCACAAGGAGACCACAACAGGTCGTCACTGCAGAGAAGTATGTAATATTTGGTGCCAACCATCCCCAAACATCTATTAAAGTTTCCTGTGCCGCCGACATCTTGATCGTGCTCGACAAGAATCACCCTCTGATCATCACGGCCATAACGAGCCACGACCGCCCGGGTTCCATCCGAGGAGCAATTATCAGAGACTATCAATTTGAAACTACTGAACGTCTGACAGAGGACTGACTCGATGGCCTTGGCAACAAACTGGGCATCGTTGCGAACGGGAA
>CAZBGF010000278.1:0-3429 GCA_964491255.1 uncultured Verrucomicrobiota bacterium | reverse complement strand
CATGAGGCGGACAGAAGGCAAGGGACAGGCGCCCTTTGACGCCTTTTCCATTGACATAAAAGGCCCTGCCGGGGCTGAAATAGAGATCAAGGATTTCCAGATTGGCCGGGAGTATTACAGGGGCGTGTTCCGCAAGGAGTTTATCGTACCCGCCGGCAAAATTTGGCAGGCCGTGGCGGATGTGGGATGTCAAACAATTCTTCACATCAATGGGAAAAAAGTCGAGCAGGATATACTTACCAGGCCCAGGCCGAATCCCGGAGATGTGACATGGGATACACAGCTTACGGAAAAGATCAACATCGCCGAATATCTTCACCCCGGGAAAAATTGCGTGGCCTTAACCGGGTTATCCGGGAAAAGAATGCCGCCCAATATATACTTCCAGGGCGCTGTGGTCATGAAGGATGGAAAGATAATTCATATAAATTCCGACGAAACCTGGAAATGGACCGAGACGCCGGAAGCCGGCAGTGACTGGGAAAAAGCCGGTTTTGACGATTCGAAGTGGCGGACACCTGGTAATACCCAGACTGATCAGAATAAAATTCCCAAGGGAAATGCCCAGGCAGTGAAATGGTGGCGGTCACACCTGAAACGTCCGAGCGACCGGCCTGCCTATAATGGTTACATGGTATTACGCAATCCGGAAGAACCACAGTTGTTCTTCTATGACTCCAGGCCGATAGTCGTAAACATAAAGTCCCCGGCTGGATTGGCAAACAAGGAACCCTGCGTCGAGTGGACCATTGAAAAATATTCCGATGGAAAAACGGAAAAGACCGCATCCGGCAAATTAACGAAATTCAATAAACATAAGGACTCGATTATTTTCTCTCTGGCTCCCGAACCATTATCCATGGGGGTATATCTCCTTAAATTGATCATGTTCGATAAAGACGGTAACTTGCTGGAGGATAGGATCCACGAGCCCTTTGTTGTCGTAGGGAAAATCAAAATGCGTGAAGTGGCCGGTGATTTCTACGAACAGGGAATGGACCTTGAACTGGAACACGACATTGACTTTACAGACCCAGGCGTTGAATATCCGACCGCGGACACCGATGGGACAGGGTCAAAGCGCCAGCCTGACGCCAGACTGGAAAAGAGCGCCCTGCCGCCCTTGATCGTTGAGCAAAACGGGCTGAAATACCGCGTCACCCGGCCAGCATGGAGATCAGAGTTTTCCTGCCTGGTCAAGAGCTTCGATCATCCAGGAAAGTTCTATCTCGGTGTTTTGGAATATCCGGACGATACCAAACGGGCTACTGCTCTTTCCCTGGTGAGTGAGATGATGTTAAGGGCAGATGGAGTTTGCTCGCTTCAAAAAGTTGGAATCGCCGTTCTCGTCGGGGACAAGTTCCCGATGACCGGAAAAATGAGGACCATGAAATTCCTCTTCCGGCCTGACCCGGGAACGCACGCCTTCAATATCATGAGTGTCATGTACAACCACGAGGCCGCCGCGTCAGGGCTGAAACTCTACTATATCAAGAACGGGCTTCCCGCTTTGAAACTGCCGGAGAAGAACCGGCGGCATATCGGTTATCTCACCGAGACCTGGAACACTTCCCCGAGGGAAACCTGGAGCAACTGGTACGAAGCATTTAAATATAATAAAACCCGCTTGTACGCCAAGGACTGGTGGTTTGCAAAAGAAGATGCAATCCCGGCCATGGAAATGTGTAAATATCTGGAAAAATGGCTGGACGCGGCCAATCATTACGTTAAATACCTCAAGTTTACCGGTCAGAATTTTCATCTGATGAGCATGTACCAGTATAATGAGCGGTGCACTCCATTTCTTGATACCGGTGAATTCGAAAGTTCCAGACTTAACCACGACATGCGGGATATCTGTGCCAGGGTTTTCAATGCCAATAACATTGATTTCGTCAGCAGTGTCGAATACTGCGGGTCCATTGTGCTTAAAGCTATGCTTGAAGAAAAAGACGACCTTTCCCTTTTTCTTTTTGATAAAAAAGGCAACTGTCTTAAGCGGGGGATTTACGGGCTCAACTGGAATCATCCACAGGTTATGAAACATATGGAGAAGGTTGCCAGAAGAGTGACTGATAAATTCAAACACATGCCCAATTTCAAGGGACTCAACTGGACTACGTTCATGATGGGCGATTTTTCACCATCATGGCGTGACTGTTACAACTCTTACAACAATGACGATTTGCTGGGCGTGGGGTACGGTGATTTTAACGTCGGTCTTTTCCAAAAACAGAAGGGTATCGATCTGCCGGAATTCTCTCCTGATAATCTTGACCGGTTCGCTGTCCGCCACCGCTTATTGACTTCCTCCGTGTTAAAGAGGGAGTGGGTTAACTGGCGTGCCGAGCGAATAACATATCTTTTCTCGCAAATACTCAAGGAGATTAAAAGTCAGAGAGATGACCTGGTTTTGTTTATAACCCCGAATTTATATATGGCTCAGCTCTGTGAATACACATTCAGTGGGTTGTCGTTCAAGGAGTACTTTCGCCAGTGCGGCTGGGATTTCGACGCATTGAAGAAATTAGAGGATACCGGTATCACTCAGAACGCTACAGCAACTGACAGATACTTGAGCTACAGGGGCAAACTCAGCAGTCACAAACACCGGTTTACCCGGAAAAAATATCCTTATACCTGGCTGATAAATACATCCGAGGAAATTTACGATACGTATTCCGGCGGGGATGTCCGGCCAATCCAGGTCCAGCACCACTGGATCGAGAAACATATGTTTTCCTGGCAGTTACCGTACAAAACCCCGTCCGGTGATGTCTGGCCAAGGACATACGGCCGTTTCGAAGGCCACCGGGCCGGTGAATACGCCGCTGAGGTATACACTCAGGTGTTGATCGGCGGCGATCCGAATGTGCTGATGTATGGGTTTAGCGACGGTGGATACACTCTCGGTGACGAGCAATATTTACGTGATCTTAATAAAGTCTACCGACGCCTTCCTGTTCAGAAGTTCACTCGCTGGAACGGCACCGGTTTCAAAACCAATCTCGCCATCAGGGAACTGCGTAAGGACGGCCAGCTGTATTTTTACGCCGCCAATCCCGTGTTCTGGGAGGTAACCGGCGAAATCAAGGTTTCCGGAGCGAAAACCATCAGAAATATTGTTACGGGAGAAGAGATCAGGGCAAATGGCGATGGGGTAGCGGTGATTTCAGTCAAATTGAAGCCTTATGGGATCGCCTGTTTTACCGTAAACTCCGAAAAGGCGAAGATTGTTTCGTTTTCCATGGGGAAAATACCGGCGACAGCGCTCAATTACCTTCGATCAACGGCAAAAAGAGTTAAAACCATGCTTGGTCAGCAGGAATTGACTGAAACCCTTGTGCCCGAAGACCTGGAGTTCATGGAGAATCCTCTGAAACCGCAGGATATCTTCTTGAAAAACCGTGAATACGCCGCTGACTGGGC
>CAZBGF010000277.1:0-3444 GCA_964491255.1 uncultured Verrucomicrobiota bacterium | reverse complement strand
GAAAAAGACCCAGACACATGGCAATACATTTCTTCCAGTGATTGGAAATATCGGACAACAAAGTCTTAACACGTGGAAATGCTTGAAAATTTGTGATCAGAAATTCGCTCGTGTTGCTATTTAGTCTTGATTGCATAATCTGATTCTCACCTCCTGAATTAAAAGGGGTTTAAGCCTTCCGCAATATTCCTAAAATTTTACTGCAGAACAATTTATATTAATCATTTTTTTTGAATTATCCTCCGTCTCTGCTATGATGTAAGGGAAACAGGGGTCAGTCCGCACATACGTGCAAAATTGTTTTTAGCCGATGCCTCACACTATCGGACGGCGACCGGAAAGCCATGATCGCCGCGACTCATTACATGATACACGGCTCCATTATATTCAATCCGCACACTTCTTGTGCATGGAAGTATATTATTCTATTCCCTATTTACTATGCAAGTTTTTTTGCACATATGTGCGGACTGACACCTTTTTTCACGCAATTGTCTTTCCTGAAAAATCTCTACCGAATATGCGGCACCGGATGGAATCGTTCAAGCACAAAGGCAGAAAACTTGTGCAGCACCGAGGGGCTAAGGTCAACTCTTGACGGCGTGTTGCATATTTGACCCTTTTTTCTTTGATACCGTCCATTGTTTTTAGTACGATAACAGAAAATGCAGGCATATCTTCGGTTGGGGTTGAGCCTGCTAACACGGTGGAATTGGCTTAAAGGAAGCACGTCTTGGCATATTCTGCATCGTTCTTGGGGAATATTTTCATATCTCTTTGAGGCTGAAAGGATAAAGCATGGTTCAGGAAGCTCAAAATAAATGTCTGCAAAGACGGAAGTCATATCCCTGCAGCATGCGGACTACTGAATTATGTCTTTATGGTAGAAATAAAAGAAGGAGATGATATGTCATTGGACCAATGGCTGATCCTGAATGCTCACGGCATGTTTTTGTGCGTTATGATCATGGTTAGCGCAGCGGTATTATCGGTCGGCGGAGTGCTGATCGTCCAGCGTTTTATCTCTCACCACCGGTTAAAAGTTCACAATGATATCACCGGTCCGATTTTCGGCACGCTGGGAGTCATCTATGCAGTTCTGCTTGCCTTCGTGATGGTGATTGTCTGGCAAAAATTCGACCGAGTTGAAAAAAATTCGGAAATGGAGGTGCATTACCTGGCTACTCTTTGCACCGATGCTGAGCCTTTTGAGGCAACCTTCAGGCAAAAGGTGCACTACCAGATCAGCGTTTATGCTAAAACAATGATTGAAGAGAGGAATGCGCTTGCAAGAGGAAACGTTAATCCTGAGGCGTATAAGGCGCTTGAACAACTCGTTAAACTCTACAGCAGTTATTCTCTCAGGAACGAAACCGAGACTGTCTTTTTTCAGCAATCGGTTGGCAAAATCAGCAAGCTTTTTGACCTTAGGATGATAAGGATCATTGATGGTCGGGCGGGGATGCATCCCATGTTATGGTTTGTTTTAATTGTCGGCGGAGTCATTACCATCGTATTTACTATGTTCTTCGGTTCATCAAGTTTGCGCGCTAAAATGCTGATGTCAACGCTATTGGCAATATTGATATCGCTGTTTCTATTCACGATCCTAGACTTCAGTTTCCCGTTTAACGGTACCGCGAACATATCCTCCGAATCATTAGAGCAGTTGTTGCCAAATCTGGCGTTATAAATATGGCCTTTTTTGGTGTTGTGTGGATGGGTTGCGGAGAGTTAACAAATTGTTATGGTGTTGCCCATTATATGACCCAGGTATTGCTTCGCGAGGATATTGCAGGTAAATAAAATCTATGGAGGAGTAAATCATGATTAAAAGACTCTATCTATTAATATTCATTTCAATCCTGTTCATAACAGGATGTGTATCCAGCAGTTTTCGCCAGACGACCGATACGGTACTTATGGTTTCACCTGACGATTTTGCTTACAACACAGAAACGGCCGATTCAAATATTTTTCAACACAACAGCACTTCCGCTTCGAAAACCAACAACGAGGCGATGGAACAGTTCAACAATATGGTTAAGAAACTGGAATCAGAAAACATCCGCATTATTCAAATGAAAAGCAGGAAAGATATTAAGACACCTGATGCGGTTTTCCCGAACAACTGGTTTTCAACTCACAGGGACGACGAAAAGAGGACCATAGTTGTTCTATACCCGATGCTTACGCCGAACAGGAGGGCGGAAGTTCGTCCTGACATTCTGAAAGAGAAGCTTGAAGACAATGGTGTAAAGGTTTCAAAAATCATTAACCTGACCCATTATTGTAATCAGGACAAGATATTAGAAGGGACGGGCAGCATGGTCCTCGACCGTGTTCACAAGGTGGCTTTTGCCTCATTGTCTCCACGGACAAACAAAGATGTGCTGGAAGACTTTTGTAAGAAGCTTGGTTATCGTTCGCTCACGTTTCATAGCTATAACAAGGGGAAATTGATTTACCATTCAAATGTGATGATGTCGGTAGGGACTGATTTTGCTGTAATTTGCGTCGAATGTATAAAAGATGAGAGCGAAAAAAAGAAAGTTCTTAGCGAATTAAAGAACCTGGGGAAAAGAATTATAGAGATATCCAGCGAGCAGATGGAGAATATGTGCGGTAATATTATTGAGCTTCATGATATAGACGGAAACAGGAAAATAATCATGTCCGTTTCGGCATACAGCAATTTTTCCCCCGAGCAAAAAAAGGAAATAGAGAAATCAGGCACCATTCTTCCTTTTGACATACATACGATCGAGAACATAGGAGGTGGCAGTGCCAGGTGCATGTTAGCAGAAATCTTCTAATAGAAGTACATATTGAACATGCGGCTACACCATCTGTAATTTAACTATATCAGGAGAGAAACTGCTTTCAGTGCTACATACAGCCATCTTATAGTTTTTATCAATACTGTATTGTCTGAAATTGTATTTTGATATATCCGGCAGAATGTTGCTGCCCCTTTTTTTGTTATTGCTGCGGCTGTCAGTTGATATGCCCTGGATCATGCACGGGTTTCCGACTGTATCAGATATTTGAAGGCACCCTATTGGACTGCGCGGGCTGGATATTTTAACCGTAAAGGAACTAAGGGGAATTGACAAACCTTTCCCTGCCGCTTTTATAAAACTTTCCTTGAGAGTCCATAATTCGTAGAAGAATAAAAGTCTTTCGTCGGCTTTTTTAGAAAAAAGATCAAAACATTCTTCTGCAGAGAAAAAACGTTTTGCTATTTCAAGATTTACAGTAGAAATTTCTTCTATGTCGATTCCCGCTGGTTTTCCCCCGAAAGCACATACGGCCCATTTTCCAGAGTGTGAGATGTTAAAGTGGATTTTATTTCTGCCTAAAAGGTATGGTTTCCCGTTGGCATTAGTTATAAACCGGATATTCTCCAGTGGAATATTCAGTTTTTTGCCTATAACAGTCCTT